>CAMWPG010000017.1 GCA_947176075.1 uncultured Ruminococcus sp.
TTATTAAGGTTTATCATTATTGTTTATCCTATTATTTACTCTGCCTATGATTTTATGTATTTTAAATTAAGGAAATCCTGCTTATGATGCTAAAATATTCAAGCTCTGTGAAAAATCATGATTATCTATATATATAAAAACAAAAATGAGCTTATCCGCATAATCGATAAGCTCATTTTTTGATCAATCAAATACTCCGCTGTATATTGTCTCCAGCAGCACATTATTATTTTCTGTAAAATCTGCAACAAGTACATCCTCACCGTCTATATAATCTGAATAAAACGAACCTTCCGAAGGTATCTGCTGCTGTGCAATATCATAACCGATAAGCATAAACGGCGCTTTCAGAGAATATCCATAAAGGCTAAGTCCTTGTATATTGGTAGTTATATTCGGAAGCGCATTAATAAATATATCGCACAAAGCTACAGGATTTTTACATGCCTTTTTCAATGCAATTGACAGCACCTCACGCTGACGGCTGGTTCTTTCAAAATCCGCATTTCCTACATAACGTATACGGCTGTATGAAAGTGCCTGCTTGCCGCTGAGATTGTATGTTCCGCCGCATTCAAGAAGATCATCATTTCTTTTATCTCCCATAAGCTCGTTCACTTCACTTATCAATATCTCATTGAGAGCGCTTGCCTCATCATCCGAAAGTGCTATATCCACTCCGCCAACAGCATCAATAACAGCTGCGCAAGCCGCAAATGAAACAACAACATAATCATCAATTTTTATACTGTAATTAGATTCGATAGTATCCATAAGCAGCTCAGGTCCGCCATATGAATAGGCTGCATTCAGCTTACCGCTTCCATAGCTGTCATTTATATATACATAAACATCACGAAGAAATGATGTCATATAAACTGTACGACTTTTTGAATTTATAGAAAGCAATATAATAGAATCTGAACGGCCGCGATCTGCTTCAATATCACGTGAATCTGTTCCTATCACAAGAATATTATCGACCACAGAGGAGCTTACTGCATCCTCTGTGCGTTCCCGGCTTGCAGAAGCAACTATATTCGTTCTGAGAATACCAACGATGGCAATTGCAGAATAGATCACAAATACTGCAATTATCAAAACAAGTATAAACCGCAACACACTCTGCCATATTGGTTTTGATTTACGGTTTGCATTTGCAGGCGAAGATCTAACCTGTCTGTTATTGCTGACGTTTCTCACATTGTCATTTTTTCTGTAGCCTGCCTGCCGCTGTGGAGGTCTTTGAGGTGTACGCCGTTCTGAATCATCATGATAATAAGGATCTCCGTAGCCGCCTGTACTGCGATAAGGAATTTCAGGCTGAGATGAACTGTATCTGCGTTCACCGCTGCCGCCGTCAGACGAATAGGGCATTCTGCCCGTTCTGTTTGCTCCTGACTGCCGCTGTCTTGAATTTTCGTTTTGATCCTGACGAATGCGGCGGCGTATTTCCTCGGTACTGAGCTGCTGAGTATCATACTGATCCGAACGTTTTCCCGGAATCTCGGGAATAGGAATATATTGTGTTTCCTTATCATCTGAGCGTTCCTGATATCTGTTTCTTAAATCCATGAAAGCTCCTTTCCTGTATTAGAATCTGTCTACATAGAAGAAATTATGCGGTGTCTGGATATGTACTACTTTAAACGAACTGCAACCGCCGTTACGATAGAAGCAGCCAGCTGAAAAAGCAGAAACATTTCTGTTGTAACACTTGTATAAGCACTGAGTCCTATGTATATGAACGCAATAGCAAAGCCTATTATCGCCGCTACCGACTGTAGAATAATTCCTGTCATAGCACTGCGGCGTATTCGTCTTGCTGAAAGTATCAGCCTGATAGTATCTATAGCACTTCCAGAGGTAATTGCAGATGCACTAACATTATCAGCATGCGCAGTATACTTATCAAAAGTTTCATGAAGTGCAATAGGCACCACTTTTATAGTATTTTCAGGAATTTGATATATTCCTGCAATACGCTGCTGCGAAATAAAGCTGTCTACAGATTTTACTACCAATGCAATATTTTCATCAATAAGCTTATGAAGCTGACGCTTCATGCGTCCGTTTGCAGATATCTTGATCAAAAGCACCGCAGAAAGCACTCCGCTTACAGAAAAATAAAGCACATCACAGCCGTCTTGGGCATATTCAGCTTCACGCACAGGCGATGGAAGCCCTTCTATATTATGCTGAATCATCATTTCACGGTTTCCAAGAAGTATGCGGCGGTTTTTTATCCATCCGCTCAATCCATAATCCTCTTCAAACAGAACATTTTCAACCGCTGGTATACTGCTGTTCTCCTGATCGAGCATTTTTTCAAAGGCATATTGGAGAACACTATCCGCCTGTCTTGCAAGTCCTGTTGCCATAAGGATCACATCTTCTATTTTTGCATCTCTGAACGGCTTCATACCTTCTATGGTAACAGCACTTTCAGGAAAAAGTGCAGATGCATTCATCATAATTGAATTAATATCATAAAAATCATCGACACTCTGATATCCAAGCAGTGCAGAATCATGCTGTACAAGCTTCTGAGCTGCTATATTCATGGGGACATTTGCCGCAAGCATAACTCCGGAACAGCAGCCGCCGCAAAGCAACATTGAAAAAACTGACAGGAAAAATCCAAAAACGGCATCTCCCTGCATCACAGTAAATCTAATACCCGTTATAGCAGCCGCTATAAGCAGTGAAGCTATACAAATAACAGGCGCTGCCTTTCGACAGAAGCGGTCACCCATATCCTCCGAATATGTATAACGCAGAAAATCGCTCATCTGTCTTGCCTTTTTCATAGAAACGAGGATAGGATAATCATGCTGAACACCCTTTGTCAGCTTCTCAGCATCGCTGTCATCGTTTACATAGGTAAGAACATATTGCTCATATTTTCCAGATATTACTGAAAAATTCTTTATGGCTCTTCTTATTATGAGCTGTTTTCCCACTGCATTCATAAATAAAATAAAAATTGCAACAGGAACAAACAAATGAGCTTCATTTTTTTCGAGACTGGCAGGCAGCATTGCCGTCACTGCCGCACCAAGCGTTGATATGATAATTGGCATAGCTGCCATACTGTCGCTGTCCGCTCGATTTATACAAAGATAACGCAGTCCATTTGCAACCGTCGGAAATGCTATCATAACAGCAGCCATTCCCAATAGCAGATGCAAAAGACTGTAACCGTGAAAACCTATCGCCGATGTAATCGCACTGTAAGCATTTTCAGAGCCTTCCAAAATACAAAGCACTGTACCTATTAGCAAAATCACTGCCAAGGCAATAGTACGAAATGATACGGTTTTTCTGAGAATATTGATATTGGCACGTATCTCAGAATCATTATTCTGGATATGTACTGCTGCGCCCTCATTAAGTTCCTGATCGTCAAGCTCACGCATTTTCATACGTTTTTTTCTGAGTCTGCGTATAGCTGCAACACGTCTGCGCCTCTCACGCTCCTCCCGAGCCTCACGGCTTATGAACTTCACTGCATCTGCATGATGCAGGTCAAAAAAGAACGGCTTGCTTTCATCGTCAGTTTTAACATTTTCATCTGCCTGCTTTTCTTCTTTCAAAGTGTCTTTCTTGTATTCATAACGGTTTTCACTGCTCTTGCGCCGTCTCAGCTTCGAAAGCTTTGCCTCCTTTGCTCTTGTAGAGTCCTCCATAGTGCGTATCTGAGGCGTATAATCATCTTTGCTGCTATGTGTCTCTTTTTCAACTACTACAGCACCCTCATATCCATCAATACGGTCATTTTTAGGCGCAGGCGTTGTCTGCGGATCAGCCGCCGCTGAATTTACAAATGAAACCCTTTCACGCATAAGTTCAAGCGTCTGAAAAGCTGCTGCACGACTGTTTTCTATATCAGGTCTGCTGCTTGCACGAACCTCTCTCTTTATGCGATTTATCTTCGATTCTTCATTTGCACGTCTGAAAACAGACGGTCTCTCAGAATCATGCTGCGAATTTTTTCCCGCAGAGGTTTTACTGAGCATTCTGTGCATTTCAAGCTTACCTGAAGGCGTTTTGCCTTTAGGCGGTGTATTCGGATCGCTGCCGCCATATTCGCTTAGAATATCTTCTACTGTATATTTACGATCTGCCATGTTTTCAATAAACACTCCTTAGACCAGTCAAATTGTTGTCCTTTATTTTTATTCTATCTGATTATTTATTATTGTCACGCTGACGTACTGCCTCATAGATAAAAATTCCGGCAGCCACGGATGCATTCAATGAATTTACCTGACCTTTCATAGGAAGTCTGAGCATTGCATCACATTTTTCACCAACCAGTCTTCCTATACCAAATCCCTCTGAGCCTATAACAAATGCTGTTCCTGATTTGAAGTCGGCATTTGTATAATTTTCGCCGGAGGCATCTGTTCCATATATCCAGACCCCGTTTTCCTTGAGCTTTTCCATAGTCATTGCAAGATTGGAAACCCTTGCAACTCTCATATGGCTTGCAGCTCCTGCCGATGTCTTACCTACAGTCAGATTAAGGGAAGCGCTTCGCCTTTTCGGTATTATTATACCATGAACTCCCGCTGCTTCCGCTGTACGAATAATCGCACCAAGATTATGAGGATCCTGTATCTCATCACATATGACAATAAGAGGATATTCACTCTTTTCTTTCGCATAGCCAAGTATTTCCTCAACAGATACATAGCTTCCGCATGAACCGGATGCCGCTGCACCCTGATGATTTGCACCTGCGGTCATTTGAGAAAGCTTTGATTCCGAAACCATCTTTACCGGAATGCCTTTTTCCCTTGCAAGCTCCGAGATCTGACGCAAAACGCCGCCATTTCCGCTTAAATATACCGTATCAGGCAAATTATCACTCCGAAGAGCTTCCAAAACAGGATTTCTTCCTGCAAGAAACTGCTCTGATCCCTGCGTCGCATCATCATGAATGCGGTCAATGCGTCTATTCTGACCCATGAATATCCCTCCATTTCATAAAAAGAAGCCGCAGCTCTGCTTAAAAAGCAACCATAGCTGCGACTTTTATTATACCATGATTAAATAAAAAGCACAAGACCTTTTTATCTTTTTCACAAACTTTTCTTAAACTGTAAAATTCTTCACATTTTCACAGCAATACTTTGGGCAACACCGCACAAAGACTTTTCGTCAGATAAATAAAGCTGCGGCTATTACAGCGGCGGCTGTGGTCAATATAATTCCTGAAATAAGAACTATTTTCTTCCAAAGCGCTTTGTGAGCCGTTGGCTGAAGTTCCTCCAGAAGCATCTGTGCTGCGGCATCAGTTATCTCCGGAGGAAGCTGAGTTATTCCGGGTTTCAGATAAAATATTGCTTTTTCAAAGTAATCTCCTCCAGGTGACCTTACCTCAATAATTTTCTTGTGTACGCCCTTTACCATTTGTTTTCGCTCCTTTATGAATATTTGATATATGAAGTATGCACCGGTTTTACCTACATTAATCACTTTGAAAAACTTTTCAACAGACATATGCTTGAAAGTCGGAAAAAACTGTGGAAAACTCTGTGGAAAAAGTTGAAAATCTCGATTTTAAGAGATTTTTTCATTGTGGAAATTTTTTACTCATCCTGTAAAATCGATTTCAGTTTTTTCTTGACAGCTATATTTTATAATGTTATAATAAAGGGTGTATCTTTGTATATTTCATGCGAAAATGAAAAAAATAAGCTCATGATTTTTAAAAATCTTATATGCATATTGAATCTATAAAAGGAGTTTAAATATGAAGGCACACAACACTTTAAATGACACATCTGACGATAAAAATGAAAGCTCTGTTCAGCAGCAGCTTGATGAAGCAGAGGTAATTGAGGAAACAGGTGCGGTACGTTCTCAAAATGCAAAGCATCTGATCCACTGTCTGAATATAATTGGTCAGATAGAGGGACATGACGTTCTTTCTCCTCAGAATAAAACTACAAAATATGAGCATATTATGCCGGCTCTCGTTGCTATAGAACAGGACAGAAGTATTGAAGGACTGCTTATCCTGCTCAATACTGTCGGCGGCGATGTTGAAGCAGGACTTGCTATTTCCGAAATGATATCAGGAATGAGCTTACCTACCGTTTCGCTTGTCGTAGGAGGCGGTCATTCCATAGGCGTTCCTCTTGCTGTAAGCGCAAGATATTCAATGATAGTACCGTCCGCTTCAATGACACTCCATCCTGTTCGGACAAGCGGACTTGTTCTCGGCGTGCCTCAGACTATGACCTATCTGTCTCAGATACAGGATCGTATAACTGGCTTCATTTCCAGTCACAGCAATATAGGCGAAGAAAGGCTTATACAGCTAATGCACAATACAGAATCACTGACAACAGATCTTGGCACTATAATAACAGGAAAAGAAGCGGCGGAGCTTGGTCTTATAGACCAGGTGGGTTCTCTTACAGACGCATTAAAAATGCTCTATTCAATGGTAGAAAACGAGGGTGTGCGTTACCCGGATAATAAAACGCTGCCTTAAACAAAAGGCGGAAAGGAATCAACGTGGCTAAAAAAAAGGAATCGCAGCCTATTCCGGAAGTGGATATGGATACTGCAAAAAAAATAGGAAATAAAGCACTTTCAAAACTAAAAAAGCGAGGACTCGTTAAAAAAACAGAAAACGAGGGCAATGGTCCTGATAAATTCAGGGCTGCCGTTCTGTTCGTTGTAATGATACTGTTTATACTTCTTGTTTTTGTAGAGGGAAGCGCTGGTTGGAATCTTCTTCATAAAATAATACGAGGCTTCTTCGGAGTAACATCTCTCCTCGTGCCTGTTCTTATCGGCATGGCTGCGTGGAGAGCAGATTCTGATGATGAAGACGATGTTATACAGGCAACGCCTAAATGGAATATTCTGATAACCATAATTATTGCCGGCGCTGTACAAATACTTTTTAACGGCAGCGCCGGAGAACTTGGACTTGTAGATTACATAAAGTATCTCTATGAGGACGGAGTGGAAAATACATTCGGAAGCGGCGGAGTTATAAGCTCTGTACTTGCATTTCCGCTTCTCACATTTCTTGGCACTACAGGCGCTCGTATTGTTATTCTTCTTCTGCTGCTGGTGCTTATGTTCTGGATATCCAAAAAAAGTCCAAAAGATCTTATATATATGATGACTCATCCGTTTAGCAGTGCGGATAGCCTCCATGAATATGAAGATGACGAGTTCAGCATACCTATGGATTATGTTCACGGCGATTCAGATATGTACGAAAAGCCGTCTCTTTTTAATAAAATACGCAGTTTTTTCTCAGGTGATCCAGATGATATAACAGATGACACTATTCCCGAATCAGAAAAGCTGCCTGCACGAACCTACAAAGCTGATTATAATGAAAGTTCGCAGGAGGACTTATATCCGCCGGAAATGCCATATGATGATTATATTGATAACGATGCAGACGATTATTTTTTCGAAAATCCGCCTGTACAGACAAACTCAAATGACCATATCATTGAGGACATAATTCAGAACACCAGCGATCCAAACTCTGCACCTCCTAAGGGCATCAATATGGGACTAAAATCTCCTTACGGAATGCCTGATGAAGAAGTAGTATCAAAGCCAAAGGCTGAAATACCAGAAAAACCTATCGTTCCTCAAATAGTATACAACATCCCAAGTATGAACTTTTTGAAAAAAGGAATAATACAGACAAACGGAAACAAAAGCCGTGAGGAAATGTCCGAAAAGGCAGCCGTACTTGTAAATACTCTGAAAAGCTTCGGAGTTGAAGTGCGCATATCCTGCATATGCCCAGGACCTTCTGTCACACGCTATGAAATACAGCCGGCTGCCGGAGTAAAGGTATCTAAGATCACTAATCTTGCAAACGATATTGCAATGAATCTTGCCGCTGACAGTGTCCGTATTGAGGCTCCCATACCGGGAAAGCCTGCCATCGGCATTGAAGTTCCGAACACAACAAAAGATACCGTATCTTTGCGTGATATTCTTGAAAGCGAAGCATTCAAAAATTCTAAAAGCAAGCTTGCATTTGCAGTTGGCAAGGATATAGCAGGAAGCGCCATAGTCGGCGATGTTGCAAAAATGCCTCATATGATCATTGCAGGCGCTACTGGATCAGGAAAATCGGTATGTACAAATTCAATTATAATGAGCATTCTCATGAATGCAACTCCAGACGAAGTAAAGCTTATCCTTATTGACCCGAAAATCGTAGAATTCCGTGTATACGAGGGAATACCTCACCTGCTTATACCGGTTGTAACCGATCCTAAAAAAGCTGCCGGTGCTCTCAACTGGGCGGTACAGGAAATGCTGCGCCGCTATAAACAGTTTGCAGAACTGAATGTGCGTGACATATACGACTATAATCAAAAGGCACTACAGACTGACAATGATCTTGCCAAAATGCCGCAGATAGTAATTGCTATTGATGAGCTTGCAGACCTTATGATGGCAGCTTCCAAGGAAGTCGAGGATGCAATATGCCGTTTGGCTCAAATGGCGCGTGCAGCCGGTATGCACCTGATAATTGCAACTCAAAGACCTACAACAGATATTATAACCGGTCTTATCAAGGCTAACATTCCAAGCCGAATAGCACTTTCTGTTATGTCTCAGATAGACTCTCGAACTATACTTGATATGGGCGGCGCAGAAAAGCTTCTCGGTCATGGCGATATGCTCTATCTGCCGAATGGTATGCCAAAACCTGTACGTGTACAGGGCTGCTATACTTCTACTGCTGAAATTGAACAGGTGGTAGAATTTATAAAGAATCAGTCTCAGAGCAGTTATGATGAAAGCATTATTGAAGAGGTAGAACATAATATTCCGGTTACAAAGGCTGATAAATCAGCTCAAAGCGGAGATACAGGAAACGAACCCGGAAGTGATGCTGCGCTCATTGAACAGGCTATTGAATATGTCGTTCAGGCAGGACAGGCATCTACGTCATCATTGCAGCGCCGTCTTAAAGTCGGATACGCAAGAGCTGCACGCATTATGGACGAGCTGGAGAACATGGGCATTATTGGTCCGTATGAGGGCGCTAAACCAAGACGTGTGCTTCTTACTCCTCAGCAGCTTGCCGAACAAAAAGCACGAAAAGCGAAATAATAGAAAGGAGCAGTGCAGAATATGGAAGGCTTTCTTCCTGTGACATATGAGGAGATGAGAGAAAAAGGCATAAAGCAGCCTGACTTTGTATATGTAACAGGCGATGCTTACGTGGATCATCCGAGCTTTGGAGCAGCTATAGTATCTCGTCTAATTGAATCTCTCGGCTACAGCATATGTATGCTTCCTCAGCCGGACTGGCACACTACAAAGGATTTTATGCGCTATGGAAAGCCAAGACTTGCATTTCTCGTCACAGGAGGAAATATAGATTCTATGGTAGCGCACTATACAGCTGCAAAAAGAAAACGCAGCGACGATATGTACTCACCCGGTGGAATTGCAGGCAAACGTCCTGACAGAGCGGTAATTACATATTGTAAAAAAATACGTGAGGCTTATCCTGATGCCGCTATTGCTATAGGCGGACTGGAAGCATCCCTTAGGCGCTTCGCTCACTATGATTATTGGGATGACTGCGTCCGTCCGTCCATTCTTTCAGACAGCGGAGCAGATATTCTAATGTACGGTATGGGTGAGCACCAGATAACAGAGCTGTGCAAAAGACTGGGTGACGAAGAACCTATAAGCTCAATTCGTGATATACGTGGAACTTGTTATATGTGCGATCCTGTAGAAACTCCGTATGGTGCTGTGCAGTGTCCGGACTTTTCTCAGGTGTGCAGTGATAAAAGGGCATATGCAAAGGCAACAAGACAACAGTATGATCAGCAGGACGAGATATACGGGAAAACAGTTATCCAGCGTCATGGGAAAAAAATGCTGGTACAAAATCCCCCTGCACTGTCTCTTTCTCAGGAAGAGCTTGACAGCGTATACAGACTTCCGTTTACAAGACGTGTCCATCCTATGTACAACAAGGATGGCGGCGTTCCCGGAATAGCGGAGGTGCAGTTTTCGATAGCTCATAACAGAGGCTGCTTCGGATACTGTAATTTCTGTTCAATAGCTCTGCACCAAGGCAGACGTGTTACCTGCCGCAGCGAAGAATCTGTTATAGAAGAAGCAAAAAAAATCACGGCAATGGAGAATTTCAAGGGTTATATACATGATGTTGGAGGTCCTACGGCAAATTTCAGACATCCTTCCTGTGAAAAACAACTTAAAACAGGTATGTGTAAAGGGAAAAAATGTCTGGCTCCAACTCCATGTCCTGCACTTAAAGCTGACCATAAGGAATATTTATCTATGCTCAGAAAGCTCCGTTCTTTGCCTAAGGTAAAGCGTGTATTCATAAGAAGCGGCATACGATTTGACTACCTGCTGGAGGACAGAGATGAAAGCTTCTTCAAGGAGCTTGTAAAAGAACACGTAAGCGGTCAGCTAAAGGTCGCTCCCGAACATTGCAGCAATGCAGTTCTTGACAAAATGGGCAAACCGCATATTGAAACATATAACCGATTTCAGAAGCGTTTTTATGAGATTACAAAAGGTATAGGAAAAGAGCAGTATCTTGTTCCCTATCTTATGTCCTCTCACCCGGGCAGCACACTTCAGGAGGCAATAAGTCTTGCTCTCTACCTTCGAGATCACAATATACATCCAGAGCAGGTGCAGGATTTCTATCCAACGCCGGGTACTATTTCAACCTGTATGTATTATACAGAGCTTGACCCATATACAATGGAGAAAGTCTATGTTCCGAAAACTCAAAAGGATAAGGCAATGCAGAGAGCGCTTTTACAGTATTACCTTCCCAAAAATCGTGAGCTTGTTCTTGAAGCGCTCAAACGTGCAGGCAGATATGATCTCATAGGTACAAGTAAGGGATGTCTTGCAGCACCTGAAGCTCAAAGCAATAATTCTAAAAGAAAAGGAGAAAATGAAGAATGGCGCAGAAAAACTATAAAAGCAAAAAATCATCAGCGTCAAAATGTTCAGGATCAAAGCGTCAGGAAAAACAGAAAAAGAAAGTCTCAGAAGCGAAAATAATGGCAGTCGGCACTTTGGTAGTTATGGCTGTTGCATTTATGTACCGTGCCTCAGGATGCTATATTGATATTGACGGTATTCCATTCCTTGAGCCGTTAAAAAATCAAAGCAGCAGCAGCGGCGGTATTACAAACGTACACTTCCTTGACGTAGGTCAGGGTGACAGCATACTTATATGCGGCTCAGAAAAAAATATTCTGATCGACGGCGGCGAACGTGACCAGGGCAATACTGTGTTGGCTGATATAAAGGAGCTTGGTGTTAAGAAAATTGACTACATAATTGCAACGCATCCGCATTCTGACCATATAGGCGGTCTTGTTGATGTTTTAAAATATGCTGCTGATTATAATGACCTTACCATAAGTGAAGTCATCATACCTGATATACCTGAGGAAGATACGCCTACCACTTCTGTATATGAAAGATTTTTAGATGGCGTGGAGGCAAACAACGCTGAAATAACTTTTGCAGAATATAAAATGACAATAGATACCGGAAGCGGAGTTATGACACTGTATCCGCCTGTAGAGGGAAAAAATTACAGTTCGCTCAATGATTACTCAGTCTGTGCGCATCTTGAATGCGGAGAGATCTCATTCTTTTTTACAGGTGATATGGAAAAGCCGGAAGAAAAGGATATGCTTGAGGCAGGATATTTAAGCGACGTAAACGCCACTGTGCTTAAAGCAGGTCATCATGGCAGCAGTACATCATCATCAAAGGCACTGCTCGATCAGCTTGATCCGAAATATTTTGTAATCTCATGCGGTGCAGGAAATAAATACGGGCATCCTCATAAGGAATCCATGAAACGATTTAAACAATATACTGATGAAATTTATAGAACCGATCTTGACGGCACGATAACCTGCACTACAGACGGCAAAAATCTTACATGGACAGTAAAGGGCAGTTAAATTATGTTTTTTTACAGTATAGATCGTTTAGAGGAATCACTTGCTGTTCTTATATCAAATGAAGACGGAAGCATAGTATACGTTCCAAGAGAAGAGCTGCCATGCAGCGCAAAAGAGGGAGACATACTTACATTCAAAGACGGAAAATATATTTTCGATCCCGAGGAAACAGCAAGACGCAGAAAGTCTCTCTTTCTGCGTACCAGAAGGCTCAGTAAAAAGTGAGGCGTATATGGAAACAGATCATCTTATAATAGGCGGTGGAGCTGCCGGTGTTTTTGCTGCGCTTACTGCGGCAAGCTGCGGCGACAAATGTATAATTCTTGAAAAGAACGAATACATAGGACGAAAGCTGCGTATAACAGGAAAAGGCAGATGCAATCTTACAAATAACTGCGACAGAGATACACTTATATCTAAAATACCAAGAGGCGGAAAATTTCTCTACAGCGCATTCTCAAAATTTTCTCCTCAGGATGTTATGGAATATTTTGAATCTATAGGCGTACCGCTGGTAACAGAGCGTGGCAATCGTGTCTTTCCTGCAAGCGGAAAGTCATCCGATATAACAGATGCGCTTAAAGCAGCACTTAAAAAAGTTGATATAACAGTTTTGCGTTCAACGGTAAAAAGACTTATATTTGAAAATCAAAAATGCATTGGCGCTGCTACAACAGACGGTCGTATATACAGAGCAAAAAATGTCCTAATTGCAACCGGAGGAAAATCCTATCCAGTCACAGGATCTACAGGCGACGGCTATGAATTTGCAAGATCAGCAGGTCATACCATTATAACACCAACTCCGTCGCTTGTTCCACTTGAAACAAGCGAAGATTGGTGCACAGATGCTGCTGGGCTTACTCTTAAAAATGTACGTCTTCGTATATTTGAAAAAAATAAATGCCGATACGATCAGCAGGGTGAGATAACACTCATGAGCTATGGAATATCCGGTCCGCTTACACTGAGTGCAAGTGCTATTCTTGATGCAAACTTTGAGCATGATAAATACATTGCTGAAATAGATATTAAACCTGCGCTCACAGAAAAGCAGCTCGACAACAGAATACTGCGTGAAATAGCTGCCGCACCAAATGCTCCTCTTGGACAATTAATGCGAAAGCTTCTTCCGGCTCAGCTAATAGCTGCTGTATGCAGCCTGTGCGGACTTTCACCCGATATAAAGGTAAACAGTCTGACAAGACAGAATCGAATAATGATAATCTCTCAGATAAAGAAAATGGTTCTTCATATAACAGGAACACGGCCTTTATCAGAAGCGATCATAACACGCGGCGGCGTATCGACAAAAGAGATAAACGCAAAAACAATGGAATCCAGAATAATGCCCGGACTTTACTTTGCAGGCGAAGTGATCGATGCCGACGGCTTTACAGGCGGATTCAATTTACAGATAGCATTCTCAACCGCATATTGTGCAGGTATTGCTATGGCACAAGCGGCTGATACAAATTAATTTTTATTATTAAAGGAGAAACATATGAAAACTATAAACATCGCTATTGACGGCCCTGCCGGTGCCGGTAAAAGCAGCATTGCTAAAGAAATATCCTCCGAGCTTGGGTTCATCTATGTAGATACGGGGGCTCTATATCGTACAATAGCACTTTATGCCCAGATGCACAATATTGAAAGTGAAACTCAGCTTATAGATCAACTTGAAAAGATCGAGATCGATCTTAGCTTTATAGGCGGTACACAAAGAATATCTCTTTGCGGAGATGACGTTACAGATGATATAAGAACTCCTGAAATATCTATGGGTGCATCAAAAGTTTCCGCCATACCTGAGATAAGAGAATTCCTTTTTGATTTGCAGCAAAAAATCGCACACGAACATAATGTAATAATGGACGGACGTGATATAGGAACAGTAGTGCTTCCGGATGCCGACCTGAAAATATTCCTTACAGCCTCAGCGGATGAACGTGCAAGCCGCCGATATATGGAGCTTAAAGAAAAAGCTGACTGCCCGACATATGAAGAGATACGAGAAGATATCATAAAACGTGACTATAACGACTCGCATCGTGCAATTGCACCGCTTTGTCAGGCAAAAGATGCTATTCTAATTGATTCTACACACATGGGATTTTACGAGGTGTGCACAGAGATTCTTGCTATTATAAAAGAACGTCTTAAGCTTGACGATTGAGGGTTATGACATGAAATATTATATTCTTGATTTATGCTATAAACTGGTGTGCATAATTGTCAGGATCGCTTTGCTTCCCATTTACAGCATTCGTTTTGAGGGTCGTGAAAATATTCCTAAAGGTACATCAATTCTTTTTGCTTCCAACCATCGCAGCTATCTTGATCCTGTACTCGTTGCTTTAGCTAAACCTAATCCTTTTAGTTTTATAGCAAAAGAACCTCTGTTCAAAAAACCAGGATTTTCTCAGCTGATAAGACTTCTCGGTGCAATTCCTGCTTCATGGTCAAAGGATCCTGAGTACGATGTAATGTCTGCTGCTTCAAAGAGACTTAATTCCGGATATCATATGACTATTTTTCCCGAAGGCACACGACACACTGACGGAAAAGTTGGAAGAGGAAAAGCTGGTGTCTGCGTTCTGTCTGCAAAAAGCGGCGTACCGGTAGTTCCTGTCGGAATAATTTTTAATTCAAACAATCTTCACTTTCGCAGCAAGATATGCGTAAGGATAGAAAAGCCTTTATATCCGGAAAACTACGATCTCACTGCAGAATCAAATCCTCTTGAAATGAAAAAAATGAAAGATGATATAATGACCTCTATTAAAACTATGGTAGAAGAAAATCCACCGTTTGAGATAATTCACGACGAGCCTAAACATAAATCGTCACGTGAAAAATCCCGTGATGAAAAAAAGCATTCTTCAAAGGAGAATTGATATATGTTTCAGATAACTGTTGCAAAATCCGCAGGCTTCTGTTTTGGTGTAGACCGTGCGGTGAAAATGACATATGAAGCTCTTGATAAATATTCTTCTGTTGCAACGCTCGGTCCTATCATTCACAACAATAATGTCGTTGACGATATGCTGAGACGTGGTGCAAGAATAATAAACAGCGCATCAGAGCTGCATCCTGGAGAATGCGCTGTAATACGCTCACATGGCGTAAGCAAAAGCGTTTATGACCAGCTTATAGAACTTGGAAATCCATATATTGATGCAACTTGTCCGTTTGTTTCAAAAATTCACAAAATAGTTGCAAAGCATACTGCCAAAGGAGATTATGTGCTTATAGCAGGAGACGCAAATCATCCCGAAGTTGCTGCAATTGTCGGACATTGTAATGGTAATTGCTCAGTTTTCGAGAATCTTGAATCGCTTATAAATTTTTTAGAAACAAAGTATGAAACATTAGGAAAAGGGCTTGCAATTGTTGCCCAGACCACGTATAATATATTAGTATGGGAGAAGTGTATTGATGCTCTGCCAAAAGATGATCCGAATATAATGGTTTATGACACGATATGTCATGCAACACAGGTAAGACAGTCGGATGCAGACGAGCTTTCAAAACGTTCTGATCTGATGATAATCGCCGGCGGCAAGCATAGCTCCAACACAGTGAAGCTGTTTGACGTGTGCAAGAAAAACTGCCGTTCCTATCATATTGAGACTTCAGATGAGCTTTATACTCTCGACCTGCGTAATGCCCGCCTTATAGGCATTACTGCCGGTGCGTCCACTCCGGCACATATTATTGAGGAGGTAAAAACCACTATGACTGAAATCATGACCGAGGACAACATGAACTTCGAGGAACTGCTTGATCAGTCCTTCAAGAAAATACATACAGGAGAGAAAGTTAAGGGCACTGTTGTAGCACTGAACAGCAACGAGGCTATCGTTGAAGTAGGCACAAAGCACACTGGCTATGTACAGCTGAGCGAGCTGACAGACGACCCGACTCTGACACCGGCTGACGTTGTTAAAGTTGGCGATGAAATCGACCTGATTGTAATCAAAATCAATGACCAGGAAGGTATTGTTATGCTTTCCAAGAAAAAGGTTGATGAGCAGAAGGGCTTTGAGGAGATAATCAAGGCTAAGGAAGAAGAGACTGTACTGGAAGGTACTGTTCAGAGCGTTGTCAAGGGAGGCGTTATAGCCAGCTTTGCAGGCGTTCGTATTTTTATTCCTGCATCACAGAGCGGTCTTCCAAGAAATGCTGACCTGAATGTTCTTCTTAAAACAAAGGCTAAGTTCGTTATTCTTGAGGTAAACGAGCACAGAAGACGTGCAGTAGGCTCTATAAAGGCTGTTATGAGAGCTGAAAGAGAAGCTGCTAAGGATAAATTCTGGGAAGCTGCTGAAGTTGGCGAAACATTCAAGGGCGAAGTTAAATCCCTGACAAGCTATGGTGCATTTGTAGACTTGGGCGGCATTGACGGTATGGTTCATATTTCTGAGCTGTCATGGAAGCGTATCAAGCATCCGTCTGAGGTTGTTAAGGTTGGCGACTTTATCGAAGTTTATATTAAGGAACTGGATAAGGAAAACAACAGAATTTCTCTTGGCTACAAGAAAACAGAGGACAATCCTTGGGAGCAGTTCAAGGCTAACTATAGCGTTGGCGATACTATTTCTGCAAAGATCGTTTCTATTACACCTTTCGGTGCATTTGCACAGATTATTGACGGCGTTGACGGTCTGATCCATATTTCTCAGCTGGCTAACAAGCGTGTTGATAATGTTAAGGACATCGTAGCAATCGGTGATGTTGTTGATGTTAAGATCATTGATGTTGACATTGAAAACAAGAGAATCAGCATTTCCATGAGAGCACTTTTGGAAGATGCTGAGGAAGCTGATGCAGACGAAGTTGAAGATGCTGAATAAGCTTTAATAAGTAAAAAATTAAGAGAGCTGTTGCATTTATGCAGCAGCTCATTTTTTATGTAAAATTAAAATTCATATACGATAGAATCAGCCAGTGCATTTACAGCCTCTGGAATTTCCGGACAAAAATCAAGATACCATTCTATGCTTTCACGAATGTATCTCTTCTTAAAATCCATATCTGCTATAAAAGCACTTCTTAAATTATGAAGCCTGTCAGCACCTTTTACTGCAAAGGCTATGGGATTGCTTTTTATTCCCTCAATATATTCTGACATAATATATCCTTCCGTCTTTGTAAGCAGACGAACAGCTTTAAGAACAGCCTTTCCGCCAATTTGCTCTATTATTTCTTCAGAAGCATCGGTATCCTCAAGCAGATCATGAAAAAGTGCTGTTATCTGATAATCTATACCCAATCCCCTTTCTCTCATAATCTCTGCAACTGCGACAGGATGCGAAATATAGGGCTGTCCGCCCTTACGATACTGCCCTCTATGTTTTTCCTCAGCATATCTATATGCCAATTCCAGTCTTTCGTAGTCTTTCATATTGCCGCCCTACTTTCCTTTCACATTTCTAAATTTAACATATCCTGCTTTGCACGAAGAATCTCAAGCATACTTTCAACATTGCGTTCCTGATTTGGAAATTTGGAAATATATATTTTTGAAGCAAGCTGAATCTTTATTTTATATGTCTTATCCGACTTAAATTCCATATATACTGACTTATGCCCCAATAATGCGTTTGATATTTTAATTTTCCTCAAAAAATCCATACTGATCCAAACAGGTGCTGTATTGAGAAGTGCCATTTTGCATCCGATAAAACGATTTTTACTCGTTATAGCGGCATATCCCGGTATAGATCCTCCGCTCATAAAACCTGTCTCATGAAACATACAATATACAGCGGTTTCTATATATTCATCAGGTTCTGTTAAAAGCTTACTCAGCATGGCGAGCATCTCGGTTTCATTATATTTCTTTGTAAGCATACTCATAATAATATATCTCCTTTATATTACTCAGGACAGGTGATCTCCATAACCTGCTCAATAATTACGTGCAGCAAATTACTCTGCGGTGTATCTGCCGCACGATAATAAACCTCCTTACCTTCCCTACAGCTTACTACAAGACCATTATCACGCAGTAGTTTTAGATGATGTGCTATAGCAGGACTTGACATATCCATCATAGCTGCAATGTTAAGCACACATTCCTCACAGTGACAAAGCAGCCAGAAAATGCGTAATCTGGTAGTATCACCCAGCTGCTTGAATACATCTGAAACAACGCTGAATTTATCTGTATTTGAAAGCTGCGCCTGTAATTCCTCTAATCGCTGACCATGTCCGTGGTCGTGCGGCAATTCTTTTATTGACATATATAATTACCTCCGTTCTTTTGTTCAAAAAAAGTTTTTTTAAAAAACTCTTGACTTATGCTCTTTATTGTATTATACTATAAATATAACAATTAAGCAAGCGTTTAATCGAATGTTTAACATAATATTTATTTGAAAGGAATTATTAATATGAAAAAGACTTATAAGATAGAAGTAGACTGTGCTAACTGTGCAAATCTTATGGAAGGTGCGGCCAATAAAATTGATGGCGTGTCTGCCGCAACTGTAAATTTTATGACTCAGAAAATGATAGTTGCATTTGAGGAAGGATATGAACCGAACAAGGTTATGAAGAGCGTTCTAAAAGCTTGCAAAAAAGTAGAACCTGACTGCGAAATTGAATTTTGACAGACTCTAAACTAATCCGCCCCTGAAAAAAGTCAGGGGCGTAAAATTAAAACCAACGATTAAACGAACGCTTAATTATAATTTATGGAGGAACGAGTATGAATAAGAAACAGAAGAAAGTGCTTATACGAATCATAATCTCGGCATGTATGCTTGTTACATTATTTTTTATACCGGTAACAGGTATTTTACGTCTTGCCCTTTATCTTGCTGTGTATATCATCATAGGCTACGATATATTATTGAAAGCATGGAAAGGTATTCTTAACCGTCGGGTTTTTGATGAAAATTTTCTGATGGCGATTGCAACTGTTGGTGCATTTGCACTGGCAATTTACGAGAAAAGCGGTGATTATGTCGAGGCTATTGCCGTTATGCTGTTTTATCAGGTCGGCGAGCTTTTCCAAAGCTGCGCAGTAGGAAAAAGCCGACGTAATATAAGCGAGCTTATGGACATTCGCCCTGACTATGCAAATATCGAAATTAACGGTGAACTTGTGCAGATGGATCCGGACGAGATACAAATAGGCAGTATAATTGTTGTACAGCCCGGAGAAAGGATTCCGATAGACGGCATAATCATTAACGGAACTTCTTCACTCAATACAAGCGCATTGACGGGCGAAAGTGTTCCTCGTGATGTGAAAACAGGCGATGAGATCATAAGCGGTTGTATAAATATGACTGGTGTTCTGAAAGTGCGCACTACAAAAGAATTTGGCGAATCTACAGTTTCCAAGATTCTTGAACTGGTGGAAAATTCAAGCTCTCACAAATCAAAGTCCGAAAATTTTATTTCAAAATTTGCACGAATATATACGCCTATTGTATGCTACAGCGCACTCGCTCTGGCAATACTGCCGCCTTTTGTAAGCATGATCTTAGGAATGCATCCATGCTGGGAAAGCTGGATATATAGAGCGCTTACATTCCTTGTCATAAGTTGTCCGTGCGCACTTGTTATAAGCGTTCCTCTGAGCTTTTTTGCAGGACTCGGAGGTGCAAGCAAGGAAGGCATTCTTATAAAAGGATCAAATTATCTGGAGACGCTTTCAAAAACAAAATATGTAGTATTTGATAAGACTGGTACCCTTACTCAGGGAATATTTGAGGTAAATGGTATCCATCACAGCACAATATCTGATGATAAACTTTTGGAATATGCTGCTCTTGCTGAATGTGCATCTTCGCATCCTATAAGCAAAAGCATACAAAGAGCATACGGAAAGGAAATAGATCGAAGCAGAATTTCAGATATTGAAGAAATAAGCGGTCATGGAATCATTGCCAAGGTAGATGATGTGACTGTCACAGTCGGCAATAGCAAGCTTATGAAAATGCTTAAAATACCTTACAATGAATGTTCCAGCTGCGGAACAGTCGTTCATATGGCACTGAATGGAGAATATGCGGGGCATATAGTGATATCCGATGCATTAAAACCAAATTCAAAGCAGGCAATAAAAGAACTGAAAAAAGCAGGCATCTGCAAGATAATTATGCTGACAGGCGACAGAAAAGAAACGGCAGACAAGACAGCAGCAGAGTTAGGGGTAGACGAAGCAAAAAGTGAGCTGCTGCCTGCCGATAAGGTCGGAGAGCTTGAAAAAATTATCAATGCAAAGTCTGAGAGAGCAAAGCTTGTTTTTGCAGGTGACGGAATAAATGATGCACCTGTTCTTACCCGTGCAGATATAGGCATTGCAATGGGTGCAATGGGCTCTGACGCAGCTATTGAAGCGGCGGATGTTGTACTGATGGACGACGATCCTATGAAAATTTCAAAATCAATAAAAATATCAAGAAAGTGCATAGGAATAGTGTATCAGAATATTGCATTTGCATTGATAATAAAGCTTGGCTGTCTTGCGCTCGGTGCAGTCGGAATAGCAAATATGTGGTTTGCTATTTTCGCAGATGTCGGCGTGGCAGTAATAGCTATACTGAATGCTATTCGTGCGCTCAGAGTAAGTAAGCTTTAAGACAACACCGCACAAAGACCGTTTTACGGCTTTGTGCGGTGTTGTCTATACTTTACACCGATTCCTTTATTTTTTTAAGCGCACCTTTTTCAAGTCTTGATACCTGTGCCTGAGATATACCTATTTCATTTGCCACCTCTATCTGTGTCTTGCCCTGAAAAAATCTCATATAGAGTATGTTTTTTTCACGTTTCCCCAAGCCCTGCACAGCATCCCGAAATGATAGCTCTCCTAATCTGCTCTCAATACCATTTTTATCACTTATCTGGTCAAGCACATATAATGTATCGCCTGAATCAGAGTAAACAGGCTCATAAAGAGATACCGGGTCAGTAACGCTTTCAAGAGCAATAACAACATCCTCTCTTTTAGCTCCGATCTCCTCAGCGATCTCTGTGATATTAGGATCTCTAAGAAGCTTTGTAGTCAGGTTTTCCTTTGCCTGCATTGCCTTATATGCAAGATCACGCAATGACCGGCTTACCTTTATCTGATTAAAGTCACGAAGATAGCGCCTAAGTTCTCCGCTTATCATAGGTACGCAATAGGTGGAGAACCTCACCTCCTTTGTAAGATCGAAATTATTTATTGCTTTGATAAGTCCTACAACTCCTACCTGAAACAAATCGTCGGCATCCTCTCCCCTGCCGGCGAACCTCTGTATAACGCTAAGAACAAGTCTGAGATTGCCCTTTATAAGCTTATCTCTAGCTTCCTTGCTTCCCGTGTCACGTATCTCACGCAGCAGCTCCATTTTTTCTTTTTCCTGTAAAACTATAAGATCTGATGTATTTACTCCTGATATCATTACCTTTTGAAATGCCATAATATAAACCTCCTAAGCTTTAAAGCCGGCTTCGGCTTCTACTAAAGCAAGTATTCCCATATCAGTAAATTCTAATCAATCTATCGTACGGTAGTATTTTCCAGACAAAGGCAGTATTTCTGAAAGAATTTTTAAGCTTTGAAAAGAACCTTGCAATATATCTTGCAAAGTGATATAATTATTTTATCGTATAAGCGAAGGAGCATAATCAATGAATAATTTTATTATGATAGGTATGCCCGGTTCAGGGAAAAGCACTCTGGGCAAAATTCTTGCAAAAAATATCGGGTATGACTTTATAGATACAGATGATATGATCGTGAAACATTACAACAGACCATTGAATGAAATGATAGACGAGCTTGGTGTAGAGGGTTTTATAGAAGCCGAGGGCAAGGTGCTGGAGGTTGTTAATACTGAAAATACTGTCATTGCAACAGGCGGGAGTGCTGTGTATAGTCAAAAAGGCATGGAAAACCTTGAAAAATTGGGAAAGGTGATCTATCTGTGCTACAGCATTGATGACATCGAAGCTCGTGTGGGAAACCTTGTAACAAGAGGTGTCGTATGCAGAAATTGCCAGACATTCAGACAGCTTTTTGAGCAGCGCAGACCTTACTATGAAAGATATGCTGATATTACAGTTCATCTTGAACACTCATCTATCGAAAGAAGCATTCAGAAACTTCTGGATGCTGTTGAGAAATATATAAATTAGAGCATAAAGCCGAAAACAGGTCTGATACTTTGTGAAAAATATGATAATCTGAAAAAATTTCAAAAAAACTATAGACTTAAAGAAATTTTTATAGTATAATAAGTAGGTATTTGAAAATCACTTGGAGGTAATGAAATGTTAAATTTTAAGAGAATCACATCAGCAGCTGCTGCGGCTGCAATGCTCAGTTCAATGGCTGCATGCGGAAGTACAACTGCAAATGTACTTACAATAGACGGTGAACAAGTTAAAGCAGGCGTTTATATTTATTATTCATATGTAGCATACAGTGATGCGGTTAAAACAATTTCCGAACAGGATTCTGAAATTGACACAAATGATAAGGAAGTCGTAAAAAAGCAAAACATCGACGGCAAAAAAGCTTTGGATTGGATTCAGGATAAGGCTCTTACATACTGTAAAGAGCATGTAGCTGTAAATAAGGAATTTGAGGCAGCAGGTCTTACACTTTCAGATGAAACAGTAAGCGAAATTGATGATACTATGGAATCTATGTGGGCTCAAAGTCAAGAAAGCTTTGAGAAAAACGGCATATCAGAAAGCTCTGTACGTGAGGTAATGGAATATACATATATTGCCAGCGAGCTGTTCTATTATTATTATAATATCGACGGCAAGGAGGGCGTGACAGAAAAGGACGCTCACGATTATTATGTTGATAATACCGCTCGTGTGCAGTATGTTTCCTTTAACTCTGTAGATGGTGCAGGAGAAGCTCTCGAAGGCAGCGCAAAGGATAAGTTCAAGAAGATGGTAGACGAATATCTTTCTGCTGTTGAAAAGCTCAGCGACAGAGAGAAAATCGAAAATAAGATGAACGATATTCAGGAAGAATATAACGCATATGTGACATCTGTAGCAGAAGAAGAAGCTGCTAAGGCTGCTGCAACAGCAACAGATGAAGAGGGAAATCTTATTACTACTACAACAACAGAAGCAACTACAACCTCTGAGGGTGAAACAACAACAACTACCACAACAGAACCATATGCAAATGAGAAATTCATTGCAAAGGTAACAACAGACGAGAAAACAAAGGAAGAAGATCTTACATATAGTCCTAATAAGGCAGTGTATGATTATATATTTGAAGAGGCTAAGACAAATAAGCCTGGTGTTGTTTACGATGAAGAAAGCAATTCATACTATCTTGTAGTACGTTATGATATGGAAGAGCGTATGACAGAGGATGATATCTGGACAGACGATCTGAAGAGAGGCGTTGTATCTGCTATGTACAGCAAGGATTTTCAGAAAAAATTAGACGAATGGGTAGCTGCACTTGACGTAAAGGTAAATACCGCAGCAGTTAAGCGTTATGATCCATTTGATATTGACTTTTCAACTGATTCCAAGTAAGATATTATAAATTATAAAACTAATATGCAGCTGCATTAGAATCTGATGCGGCTGCTTTTTTCTGTTTTTTCTCTGAAAAATGTATAAAATCTAAAAAACGTCAAATCCCTATTGACAGGATAGGAATTAAGGTGTATAATAACATTCAGCAAAAGCAGAGAGGATAGTGAGCCTTATGATGATCTCAACTAAAGGAACATATGCGCTGAGAGTTATGATCGATCTTGCGCAGCATGAAAATGAGGGATATATCTCACTGAAATCCATAGCAGAGCGTCAAAAAGTATCTATGAAATATCTGGAATCCATTGTTTCACTTCTCAACAAGGGCGGAATGCTTACAAGTTTGAGAGGTAAGGATGGCGGATATATGCTAAAAAAGACTGCGGATGAATACCACATCGGCGAGATACTGAGACTTACTGAGGGCGGACTTACGCCTGTTTCATGTCACGGTTTTTCAGACGGCGATGATGAATGCAGCAATGTAAACAACTGTCTCACATTTCCAATGTGGCAAAAGCTCGACTTTCTCATCAATCAATATCTGGATGAAGTCTCTTTGAGAGATCTGCTTGAAGGCAATGTATAAGGAAATATTTTTTATATATTTTATAATAATATCCTATAGACCATATGGGAATTAGAAAGGATGATCTATATGAAAGTTTATGCCGATAATGCAGCAACAACTATGATGAGCAAAACGGCAAAGGATGCTATGATGCCGTATTTTGATGTAATTTACGGTAATCCGTCCAGTCTGTACAGCTTCGGTCAGGAAGCAAAAACTGCTCTTGAAGAAGCAAGAGCAAAGGTTGCACGGGCACTGAATGCAGATCCTAAGGAGATATACTTCACATCTGGAGGAAGTGAGGCGGATAATCAGGCAATACAGTCTGCGGCAGCAATAGGTGCTCGAAAAGGCAAAAAACATATTATTTCTACAAAGTTTGAGCATCATGCTGTACTTCATACGCTAAATAAACTTGAAAAGCATGGATATGAGGTAACACTGCTTGATGTTCATGAAAGCGGCGTTATAACAGCTGATGAGGTCGCTGATGCTATTCGTGAGGATACCTGTTTGGTTACTGTTATGTTTGCAAATAACGAAATAGGTACTATTCAGCCAATAGCAGAGATCGGCGCTGTCTGCCGTGAAAAAGGAGTTCTCTTCCACACAGATGCAGTACAGGCTGTAGCGCACATCCCTGTTGATGTTAAAGCTATGAATATTGATATGCTTTCTCTTTCAGGGCATAAATTCCACGGACCTAAGGGCGTCGGAGCACTTTATGTTAAAAAGGGTATTGCGCTTTCCAATCTTATTGAGGGCGGAGCGCAGGAGAGAGGAAAGAGAGCTGGTACTGAAAATGTTCCTGCTATTGCAGGCATGGCTGCGGCTCTTGAAGAATCTGTTCTTCACATGGAGGAGAACATGAATAAGATCACCGCAATGCGTGAACAGCTCATAAAAGGACTGTCAAAGATACCTCACAGCAAGCTCAATGGAGACAGAAATATGCGTGTACCGGGTACAGTTAATTTCTGCTTTGAGGGTATAGAGGGCGAATCATTGCTCCTGCTTCTTGATGATGCAGGAATAGCTGCTTCATCAGGATCTGCATGTACCTCGGGTTCACTTGATCCGAGTCATGTTCTTTTATCAATAGGACTTCCGCATGAAGTAGCTCATGGCTCATTGAGACTTTCCGTATGCGAATACAACACACCGGAGGAAATGACTCATATTATTGAAAATGTGCCTAAGGTAGTTGAATATCTGAGATCAATGTCACCCATTTGGGAAGATTTACAAAAAGGAGTAAAAGAATATGTTATACAGTGAAAAAGTAATGGATCATTTTCGCAATCCAAGAAATGTAGGAGAAATTGAAAATGCAGACGGTGTGGGCGAAGTTGGCAACGCTAAGTGCGGTGATATCATGAAGGTTTACCTTAAAATTGATAATGATATCGTTTCTGATGTTAAGTTCAAGACATTTGGCTGCGGTTCTGCTATTGCAGCAAGCTCTATGGCTACTGAAATGATAATGGGCAAACCAATTTCAGATGTGCTTACACTAACAAATAAGGCTGTTGTAGAAGCATTAGACGGACTGCCGGCACACAAAATCCACTGCTCTGTACTGGCAGAGGAGGCTGTAAAGGCAGCTGTTAAGGATTATTATGATAAAAACGGCATTGCGTATGATCCGGATAAATTCTGCGATGGAAACTGCGAATGCTGTCATGAGCATGACGGAGAGGAATAAAAACATGATCGCTGACATTCAAAAGGAGATCCTCAGACTTAAAAAGGAAAAGGATTTCTGCATACTTGCACACTGCTATCAGACACCAGATATTCTGGAGATCGCTGATTTTACAGGCGATTCATTTGCACTCAGCACAAAGGCAACGAGCGTTCCAAATAAGAATGTTCTTATGTGCGGTGTTAGATTCATGGCAGAGACAGTAAAGATATTTTCACCTGAAAAGAATGTATACCTCTCAAAGAGCGACGCAGGCTGCCCTATGGCTGAGCAGCTTGACGTTGATATGCTTTCTCAACTGAAAGAACATTATCCTGAGCATACAGTGGTTGCCTATGTAAACACAACAGCAGAGCTGAAAACGCTCTGCGATGTATGCGTTACTTCATCCTCAGCAGTGCAGATACTGAAAAATATGCCTGAAAAGAAGATACTCTTCATTCCGGATTGTAATTTAGGCGATTTTGTACAGAAGCAGGTTCCGGAAAAAGAAATAGTAACCGTTCACGGCGGATGTCCTACTCATGCTAAAATGACTGTAGCTGATGTTAAAAAGGCAAAAGCAGCACATCCTGATGCAGAACTTCTTGTACATCCTGAATGCATTCCGGAGGTCACTGCAATGGCTGATTATGCCGGCAGTACAACAGGCATTATGAATTATGCTGCAAAGTCTGATTCAAAGAGCTTTATTATCGGTACTGAAAACAGCATCGTTCAGCATTTGCAGCTTGCACATCCGGATAAGATGTTCTATCCTCTGTCAAAAGACTGTGTATGTCATAATATGAAGCTTACAACGCTTGTTGATGTTCTGAATGTACTGAAGGGTACAGACGGCGAGGAAATTCTTATGGATGAGGAAATGCGCATCAAGGCAAAACGCTGCATGGATAGAATGCTGGAGCTTGGCAAATGAGCAAGGCAATGATCGCAATGAGCGGCGGTGTGGACAGCTCTGTATCTGCTGCTCTTATGCTTGAAGCAGGATACGACTGCATCGGGGTCACAATGAAGCTCTATTCAAAGCCTGATTATATAGATGATGTAACAGGAAAGACCTGCTGTTCGCTTGATGATGTTGAGGATGCAAGAGCAGTTGCACAAAAGCTTGGGATTCCTTATTATGTGTTTAATTTTCAGGAGGATTTCTCAAAGCAGGTAATAGATCGTTTTATAGATACCTATGAAAAAGGCGGAACTCCTAATCCTTGTATTGAATGCAACAGATATCTTAAATTCGATCGGCTTTACAACAGGGCAAAGACTCTTGGCTGCGATAAGATAGTTACAGGTCATTATGCCTGCATTGAAAAACGTGATGACGGACGTTATCTGATTAAAAAGGCAAGGAATACCGCAAAGGATCAAAGCTATGTGCTTTATTTTCTGACTCAGGAGCAGCTTGCGCATATATGCTTCCCTCTTGGCAAATACGAGAGCAAGGATGAAATCAGAAGCATTGCTGATAAATACGGCTTTGTAAACGCACATAAGGGAGACAGTCAGGATATATGCTTTGTACCAGACGGCGACTATGTAAGTTTTATAGAAAATTACACGGGTAAATGCTATCCATGCGGAAATTACTGTGATCGTGCAGGAAATATTCTCGGGCAGCATAAGGGTGTTATCGGCTATACAATAGGTCAGCGCAAAGGTCTGGGGATAGCACTTGGCAAGCCTATGTATGTCTGCGGAAAATGCGTAGATACAAACACTGTTTACCTTGGTGAAAATGAAGATCTGTTCTCAATGGAACTTATAGCATCAAATATAAACCTCATTCCGTTTGACAGGATAGATGGAAATATGCGTCTTTGGGCTAAGATCCGTTATAATCAGAAGGAACAGCCATGCACAGTTACTCAGATCGATGAAAATACAATAAAAATAACATTTGACCAGCCGCAGCGTGCTATCACAAAGGGACAGGCTGTGGTACTTTACGACGGAGATATTGTCGTAGGCGGTGGAGAGATAGTTTAAATGTTTATATAGAATAAAAAAGACTGCCGATTAAGATCGATACTCATATAGAAATTTTTAGCCATGGTATTTTTGATTATAAGTCAAAAATACTATGGCGTTTCTATTGACATATGACTCCTCTTAATGTATAATTATAGTAATACAAATCGGAATTTAACGGAGATATAAAAATGATTGGCGATATTGTTACAGTTACTGTTGATAGACCTCTTGGGAGTTACCACCCAGAGTACAAAGATTTGTATTATCCAATCAACTATGGATATATTGAGGGGATTATTGCGCCCGATGGTGAAGAACAAGACGCATACATTTTAGGTGTGAATAAATCTGTTGAAAAATTTACAGGTAAAATAATTGCAATTGTTCATAGATTGGATGATGTAGAGGAAAAATGGGTAGTTTGTCCCACAAATATTTCATTCAATAAAATAGAAATAATGGAGCAAATCAAATTTCAAGAGCAATACTATCAATCGGAAATTATTATGTAAATTCTGATTTATGCGAACAAACCAATAATTAAAATAAGCCCGAAAGCAGTTC
>CAMWPG010000018.1 GCA_947176075.1 uncultured Ruminococcus sp.
AATTATGAGACTTGTCGTCAATGCGGAAATCTGCAATATTTCTTGTCAACTTTCTTGTCAACAACCATGTCATCAATGTATTTCATTATTGAATAATCTTGAATTTCAGGGTATACTAATGATACCACAAATAGGAATGGAACTTTCGCAGAGTTTGTCACTCTGCGAAAATTAGTATAAAAAGTACGTAAATATGTGATGCTTTCATGTTCTTGACAATAAATTTGACCATTAATAGAAAATTGCAAGCTTTTCTAAATTCATCTTTTTGTGTTCATCTGATGGATGAACATAGCGTTCCAATGTAAATTTTACACTGGAATGTCCTAATATTTCGCTAAGGCTTTTTATATCACAGCCTTGTTCAATTGCCCTTGTTGCAAAAGTATGTCGTAGAGCATGAAAGTTAATGTCATCAATTTTACATTTTTTCAGATAGCGTTTGAAAATATTCTGATAGGTACGTGGTTCTATATATTCAACCGTACCAGTCAAAACATAGGCATTTCCATATTTCATGAATTCCTTTAATAATTCCAGTAAAAAAGATGGAATAGGAATTACTCGTATGGACTTCTGACTTTTTGGTACATCTATCACAATTTTTGTTTTTGCGTGAGAACCTTCACTGAAATCTGTTAATCTCTGCATAGTTTTATCAATATGAATTGTTTCTGTATAAAAATTTATATCTTTCCATTGCAATGCACAAAGTTCACCCAAGCGAATCCCCATAAATAATGATAAAAATACGCCTATTTTTTGAACTTCATGAATACTTTGCAGATAGCGGACAAGTTTAGTAACTTCTGTACTTTTCAATGTAGGTAAATCAGACTTAATTATCTTAGGATATTTTAAATAATTGAAATCGAAAAATCCAATATAATTTTGTGATTGACCATATTTCAGAATTTGAATCAACTGTGACAATAAGTCATGCTGTGTTTTATGTGAAAGATAGGCTTTTTCAAGCATAAAGTCTTTTACATGCTGACTTGTCAAATAAACAGCTTTCATATTTTTAAAATAGGGAATAATATGTTTTTTGATACAATTCCGATATTTAGTATATGTGGACAACTTAACAGAATCCTTTTTGAAAACAAGCCATTCCTGACAGAGCGTTTCAATATCTGTCTTACATATAACGGACTGCAATTCTAAATTTTTATTGGACGTTAACTTTTCACGTACTTCTGTATAAGTTGTTCCGTAGATTGAACGATAATACGCTTTTCCATTATTGGAATACGATTCAATATAACGACCTTCCCAACGTCCATCTTTTCTCTTGCGAATGTTTTCACCGTGTCTTGCCATAGTCTGTGACCTCCAAATTCTTGACCCATATTTTGACCCAGAATAGAAATTTTCCACCTGTTTTCATTGTCATTATACACAAACATATTACAATATGATTAGTGAAAATATAGAATTGCAGCGTTTTATAAGTATGATATATTGACTTATATGCTTAGATTTAGTAAAATAAACATAGAAGCAGTCGAAAAATAACTTTCGCAGAGTGACAAACTCTGCGAAAATGCACAGTCTAAAATATATGTATATGATAATATTATTTTCTACATCTTATTTATATAATTTGGAGATTATAACCTTAAATTTGCTCACTTATTGTAATTCATAAAAAAATACTGTCAAGGGTAAATGCACACTTCGTGCCCTTGACAGTATTTTTTTATTTCATTATTTTGCAATTAGCAAATTTAAGTATTAGCTTTTTGAAAACTTAAAAGCAGATAAAAAATATACAAGGATGCTTCAAATCTTGACTAAATAAAAAATGCTCTCTTTTTTCAAAATGATATTCATATTTTATTGTACTGGACAGGCATATCATCAAATTTTCTTCATAAAATTTGTAATGCGAAGGAGTGTTGCAAAATGAAATATGAACCAGATAAAAAAGAATGCTACACCATTGAAAATCATTTTACGGAAAAAGAAAATCTAAAAAATCTGTTAAAAGATATGATATTAAAAGAGTATAAAAAATCAATTGCAAAAGAGCGTAGCATCGTGTAAAATAGACCTATAAGTTATAGGTTGTACTGGTTTTGGAAGGAGTGTTCATGAAACCAAATCAACCAAATCGTTACATAACAGCCTTATATATGAGACTGTCTAAGGAGGATATCGAAAAAGAAAGTAAACAAAATAAATCAATATCAAACACAGATACGGAAAGTGCCAGCATTACTACACAAAGAAAAATGCTGACAGCATATGCAAAAGAAAATGGATTTATCATCTATGATGAATACATTGATGATGGTATCAGCGGAACAACGTTTGACAGACCAAATTTCAAACGTATGATTCAAGACATTGAGGACAAAAAAATAAATATGGTCATTACTAAGGATTTATCCAGATTGGGACGTGATTATATTACCTCTGGTCAATATACTGAAATCTATTTTCCATCTAAGGGCGTTCGTTACATTGCGATTAATGATGGTTACGATTCCGATAGTCCATATACAGATATTGCACCTTTTAAGAATATCATTAACGAAATGTATGCCCGTGATACATCAAAAAAAATTCGTTCTTCTTTTATCGCCAAAATGAATGATGGTGACTTTATCGGAAACTTTGCACCATACGGTTATCAAAAGGACAATGAAAACAAAAATCATCTTGTCATTGACCCTGATTCCTCAATATATGTGAAAGAAATTTTTCAAATGGCTGTTTCGGGCTTAAAACCTAAAGACATCGCCAAATCACTAAATGACAGGAATATTGCACCGCCTATTGTGTATCGCTGTGAGAAATATCACTTAAATGTTGACAATTTTTCAAAACACAAAGAATGGACAACGTCCACCATTTCCAAAATGCTACACAACGTAGTATATATAGGACATATGGCACAGAGAAAGACAACAAAAGTGTCTTTTAAGTGTAAAACAACTATCCGAAATTCAAAAAAGGATTGGATTGTTGTGGAAAACACCCATGAACCGCTTGTTGACAATGTAACATTTCAGCTTGTACAAAGACTTTCCGAAAGTCGAACGAACTGTAAAGGTACAAAAGGATTTGTCAATATTTTTTCTGGAATCGCAAAATGTCCAGACTGCGGTAGAAATATGTCTTCTACAGGGACACGCAAAAAGGGTTCTCCTGCTAATCTTGTATGTGGACAGTATAAGCTATATGGAAGTTCCAGATGCAGTAATCACAACATTGACTATAACATTCTTTATTCTATTGTATTAGAATCCATTCAAGAACAAATGAAGCTTTTAGGGGATAAAGAAGCGTTCCTTCAAGAACTACAAAACTCACTGAAAGATGATAACGAAATAAAAGATACAGAACAACAACTACATACATTACAGAGGAAATCAGAGCAAATTGACGGACTGATTGAGAAACTATATGAGGATAATTTTAACAGGATTATTTCAAATGAACGTTTCCAAAAGCTATTATCCAAATATGAAAAAGAAAGTCAAAATATTCATGATAAGATGGGAACACTAAAAAAAGAACAAGTATCAGCAGAAAATCAATTGTCACAGCATGAATCCTATAATAAATTTCTGAAAATACTTGAAGACTTTGAACAAATTGATACTCTTACTCAAGACTTATTATTTAAACTCATTGACCGAATTGAAGTTTGCCAAGGGCATTATGAAAAGGCAGAACATGGCAAAGTCAAACATCAAACCATTAAAATTTATTACCGTTTTATTGGAAAAGAAACACGCAAAGAATATTGCGTTTAACTGGGATTGTGACAAAGACCACAATCCCGACTATCATACGTTTTTGGCATTCGCTTAGCAACGTCACTCCTCTATAGTTGATAAGTGAACGCAAAAGCACTTTCGCCTAGCAAATGCACATGTGCATGGGATTTGGATGCAATGCCGCAGGAGTAACAGGATGCCGTATAATTCATTCGCCGAGGGAACGACTTATTGCAATACTGACAAATTCATTTGTTCCATGCAATGGCAGATTCGGAACTCTTATTGCTATTATAACAGCATTTTTTGCTTCGGGAACAGGCGGCTCATTGCTCTCAGCCTTTTATCTTACTATTTTGATACTGTCAGGTGTGATACTTACTCTTTTTGTGTCAAAACTTTTATCTATAACTATTTTAAAGGGAATACCCTCAGCCTTTACTCTTGAATTACCGCCGTACAGACGTCCTCAGATACTTAAAGTGCTGCTGCGCTCGCTTCTTGACAGAACCATTTTTGTTTTAGGAAGAGCCTGCATAGTAGCAGCACCGGCAGGAATGCTGTTATGGATTCTTGCCAATATAAAAGTCGATGGAAGCTCTATTCTTGCCATAGCGGCAGACTTTCTTGAAACATTTGGGAAATTCATGGGACTTGACGGAAAAATACTGACAGCATTCATAATGGGCTTTCCTGCAAATGAAATAGTAATGCCGATTGCCGTTATGCTTTATCAGTCTGGGAGTGTTTTGACTGAAACAGGTGCAGGCAGTGATCTTTATGACATACTTTTAGCAAATGGTTGGACATCTGTAACTGCCATTTGCATGATGACATTTATGCTCTTTCATTTTCCTTGCAGCACTACCTGTCTTACAATAAAAAAGGAGACTGGCAGTATACGATGGATGCTTCTTGCTATGTTTCTGCCTACAGTCTGTGGAATTATAATTTGCAGTATTATTTCATGTATATTCAGCATTTTTTGAGTTACAATAGTCATGCAAGGCAAAGCCTGCAAAATAAAGAAAGGCGGATGTATAATGAGTAACCAGAATAATCAAAATAACCAAAATAATCAGAATAACCAGAACAATCAAAATAATCAGAATCGTAAAAATCAGAATAATCAGAACTGCAAAAAACAGAATAACCGTAATAATCAGAACAGCAATCAGTTCTAAGGCAACAAAAAAGCAGCAAGACAAGAGCCTTGCTGCTTTTTTATTATTGAATTATTAACTACATCAGAATGAGATTCTTTAGCAATGAAAGATCAAATGCATTTACTCTTCTGTCGTTATTTATATCGGCTGCAAGCTTTTGCTTGTAAGACAGATTTTTGATTTTGATTATATACTTCTGAAGATATACAATATCATTCATAGTCAGCTGATGGTTAAGAGTTATATCGCCCAGCATATATTCAGTTTGTGTAGTCGTTGTTGTAGAGGAAGTTTCAGTAGTGGTGGTTGTTGTATAGTTCCACCAAGGATATTCAGTAGTAGAGGTAGTTGTAGTAGTGGTATCATTCCACCAGGGATACTCTGTAGTTGCAGTAGTTGTAGTAGTGGTATCATTCCACCAAGGATATTCTGTAGTTGCAGTAGTTGTAGTAGTAGTATCATTCCACCAAGGATATTCTGTAGTAGTAGTAGTTTCCGTAGTAGTAGCTTCTGTAGTAGTGGTAGTAGTTGTTGTGGTCGTTGTAGTAGTTGTTGTTGAGGTAGTGGTAGTTGTGTTTACATTGCTTGAGCCGTAGCCTTTTTCAGTCAGAGCAAGCAGATATACAAGAGGTGAATTCCAGTAAATAGTGATCTCATTTGTGGAATAGCTCTCAAGATGATCTATATAGCACTTTGCAGGAGGAGCGGATGACAAGGATGACTGTGCTGTAGGATCTTCAAGATTCTGATTTACGCCTCCTACGAGCATACCGGGCATAGCCTGATTTTTAGCAGCAGACGGACGATGATGCGGATTTTTAGGAGAAACTGTGCCGTAGCCTGTTACAAAGCAGGTTGCAAGAGGATTAGATCCAAGCAGATAGCTTTCAGAAGCAGCCGCAGCTGTCAGATAGCTTTCATCACCTGTCAGGTTATAAGCCAATCCTAGGAATATACCTGCATTTGCGATAGACATATTGCTGCCCCAGTAAAAATCAAATATCGGAGAACCGTAAGGGCTGCCCTCTGTAGCTGATTTATATGAGTTAGCCTGAGAAAGGAAGTTATTCTTAACAGTATTATAGTAGGAATCAGAAGTTGAAACACCATCCATTGTGAGATAAGCGATAGCTGCATACGAACCCATATCTGCCCATCCAAGACCTGTATGATTTGAGTAGCTCTTCATTTTATTCAGGTAATTCTGATCGCCTGTAGCTCTGTACATCTGAGCTGCTGCCCAGTAGCGTTCATCAGCATCATTGGAATCCTCGTATGTGCCTGTAGAAATATCACCGGGGTTATTATAGATAGTATTTTGATTGGATTCTAAAAAGCTCCATGCATTTTTAGCAGCGCTGAGACAATTTTCAGCAAATCTGCCGTCAATATTTTTATAAAATTCGTAAGCCAGTGCCATGGAAGCGCAGAAGTCAGCTGTAGCCATTGTTGATACTGGAGTTACAATAAGCTCGTCGGTCTCATTCTGCGGCATTACAAAGCCGGGGAAGTTTCGGCAAGTAACCTTATGATAAACGCCGCCGTTTGAGGACTGCATTTTCATCATCCATTGAAGCTCATACTTGGCTTCGTCCAGTATATCCGGTACGCCGTTTCCGCTTTCTGGAATGCCTATATTATCGCTGAACGAGTCAGGAGATGCGGCATATGCATAAAGAAGATCGGCTACGGTCTTAGCTGCCGGAGAAACATAACGTCCGTAGTCACCAGCGTCGTGCCAGCCTCCGGAAACGTCTATATACTGATTTGTTCCGTACACCTTAGCTTGAGATGTATGGCAAGCCGGATGTCCGAATGTGCTGTCGTTTACAGCAGTTCCGCATCTTTGCAGATAAAGCATACGAACAGTGTCATCTAAAAGATCACTGTATACATTATCGCTGATAGTGAATTTATAAGACTCGGGCATATTTCCGCATGTTATATAATATGTACCGGACTGAGTTACAGCGGAGAAATCGCCATTATAATTTGTTTCTTTTGCATTGCTGTTGTATGTTCTGTCGGTAAGGTCGCCTGTGAAAACAGTTTCGCCTGTAGAAGCATTCACAACACTGAACTGACTTTCATTTGATACGCCTCTGAAAGTAACAGTTTTTTTCTGATTTGGCTTAAAGCCTACCTGATTCAGTATAATACCTGCATCGCCTGTAGGAGTATCGTTTCCGCCGCCGCCGATATTATCATCGAGACATTCGATAGTTACATTGTCAATATAGATCTGATGGTTGCCGAGACTTCCGCTCTGATTGCCGCAGTTAAGTACAAGGCGAGCTGCATTATCCGTAGAATTACCCATAGTAAAGATTTGTTCTATATGCTGTGATGTGCCTGAAACGCTTACCTTATTCCATGTATAAGAAGAATATGAGCCGCCGTTTTGCTGAATAATTACTTCTATATCACGATTTACAGAAGAAGAAATGTCATAAGAAAGCTTATAGCGAACTCCCTGAGTAAGAGCGATAGAATCGATACAATACGCCTGAACAGCGTAGTTACATGAACCTGTAGAGGAAACATTTATTACGAGCTGTCCGTTTGATGCTGAGATAGAACCGTTGCCTTCGCTCTGACAATATATATCCCAACCGGATGTTGAACTGTCAAACGTTCCATTTGATATCATGTTGGATGCAGCGCTTACTTGAAATACGGGCATACATGAAGCACCTATTGCGCAGGCTGCTAAAATAGATATAGCTTTTTTTATTTTTTTGAATTGCATTTTCCGTTCCTCCTTTAATATTCTCGTAGAATCCCTTTAACTTGTATATATTATACATATTTTTTTCTTAAGTGTGGTTTCATTATACAGCATTTGTAAAACCTTTACAATAAATGAATCGTACATTTTCTGTGTTTCTTTTGTAAAAATAAAACTCTGAAAATGCAGGTGACAGCCATAATAAATCTTAAAATTCGTAATTTTTGCTGTCGCTTTTCACAAAGTGCAAATATATTTTATGTTATATTTCACAAATTATGAACTCTAAGCCGGAGACTTGGGTAAAAAATATAAACAAATAAAGTGAAATAAAAGCTTTAGTATTAAACAAACGATGTATATAGTTGTATACATAGGATCAAGAAAATTCAAGGTGTATTTAAGAAAAATGTTATATATTGGGATTAAAATAAAAAATGGATGGTGTTAATATGAGGATACTTATAGTAGAAGATGAAGCAGAGCTTGCAGATGGGCTGGAGGCTATACTTTCAAGAGAAAATTATTCTGTGGATGTTGTCGAAGATGGTGAAAATGGTCTTGATTACATTTTAAGTAAGATGTATGATCTTGTTGTGCTTGATGTAATGCTGCCCAAAATGAATGGAATTGATGTTCTGAAAGCGGCAAGAAAAGAAGGCATTGAAACTCCGATCATACTTCTTACAGCAAGATCTCAGATGAGCGATAAGATAGAGGGGCTTGACAGCGGTGCGGATGATTATATAACAAAGCCTTTTGATGCGCAAGAGCTTATGGCAAGGATAAGAGCCAGAACACGCATTCCCGGAAGTGCATCTGTAGATGAATTGTCTTTTGGAGATATTATTCTTTCTAAGCATCACCAACAGCTTAGCTGCGGCAGCCGTCTTGTGAAGCTTGGTAATAAGGAGTATCAGCTTATGGAATGCCTTATGATAAACAGCTCCCGTATAATGCCCAAGGATATGCTTATTACAAAGGTATGGGGACCGCTGGATGCTACTGAATACAATAATCTTGAGGTTTATATTTCATTTCTTAGAAAAAAGCTTAGATTTGTAAAGGCTTCGGTACAGATTGTAACTACAAAGAATGTGGGCTATTCTCTTGAGGTGTGTGAAAATGGTTAAAAAAATTCGGCTTAAATTTGTCATAGTGACAATGACACTGCTTACAGTAGTTTTTGCAGCCATACTTTTTATGAATACTGTTTATAAAAGCTATTTGTATAGACAGGATATGATCCAGTATCTTGAATTTATGTCAGAAAATAAAGATGCTGCCAATGATGATGCCTCTGAAATAGCGGTTGATTATTATGCAGAGATATTTACTGCTGTTTTTGATAGAAACGGTGAGCTTTTGAGTATAAGTTCATTTGACGGAGATTCTTTGGATGAGGAGCTGCTGTCGGATGTATCAAAGAGAATCTATAATTTAAATAAACGTATTGGCAGAATAGGCTCGTATGTTTATGTCGTTAAGGAAGAGGATGGTCAAAAGAATATTATATTTGCCGATATACATTCAAAAAGACGTAAGATCAATGAAATATTGGGAACGGTAGCATTTATGTCGGCAGCATTCGGACTGTTTTTAATGGTGAGCTTCTATCTGTCAAAATTTGTAACCGATCCTGCCACGAAGGCTTTAGAGAGAGAAAAGCAATTTATTTCGGACGCAAGCCATGAACTGAAAACACCTATATCGGCTATCATATTGAATGCTCAGGCAATGGCAGGAAATGACGATAAAAACAGGCATTTGCAGAATATTTTATCAGAAGCAGAACGAATGAACAAGCTTATACGAAAGCTGCTGATTCTTGCGTGTATAGATGAATCTGAGGGCAGTATTGAAAAGAAAAAATTTTGCCTTTCAGAAAGCTGTGAAGAGATATCGCTGCCATTTGAGAGTCTTGCATTTGAAAATAAGATAGATTTTAGTTATGATATAGCAGAAAATATATATTATAATGGAATATGTGATGATATAAAACAGGTAATATCCATTCTGCTTGACAATGCCTTTAAATATACACCGGAAAATGGCAAAATCAAAGTAACTCTTCAGAGAAAAAATCATAAACCTGTTCTTACTGTTTATAATACCGGCGATGGTATTTCCGAAGATGCGCTACCGTATATTTTTGACAGATTTTACTGCTATGAAAAATCCAGGATCGCACGGCAAGGCAGCTTTGGGCTGGGTCTGTCTATTGCAAAGGCGATTATGAATGCACATGGAGGCGCTCTTTATGCAGTCAGTGAATTAGGGAAGTTTGCAGAGTTTACGGTGATATTTTAAGTTATTATGAAGCTCATAAAATAAATCCCTCGAAGAAACGATCTTTGAGGGATTTATTGTAATATTTTATTTCATAGCTGCGGCTTTGGCATTTGCCAGCATCAGCTTGATTCTGTTCTCCTGATTTACTCTCGTAGCTCCCGGGTCATAGTCGATCGCTACAATATTGGCGTTTGGATAAGCATTTTTTATTGCTCTTGACATTCCCTTTGCAACTATATGATTTGGCAGGCAGCCAAATGGCTGTGTACATATTATATTCTCAGTTCCATGCTCTGCCAGAACCGCCATTTCCGCCGTTATCATCCAGCCTTCGCCCATGCATACGCCCTGACTTATGTATTTATCAGCAGCTTTTCTTAGATCATCAAAATCGTGCGGAGGTATGAATTGACCGCTTTCCTCTATGCAGCATATCATTTCAAGCTGCTTTTTGTGAAGATATTTATATCCGATTCGGAACGCTGCTGTTTTGATATTTCTGTACTGATAAAGCTTTCCACTTACGTCAGTATTTGCAGCGCAGTAAAGTATAAAGTCAAGAAGCATCGGAACGACCGGTTCGCATCCCTCAGACAGAAGAAATTCCTCCAGCTGATTATTTGCAAGCGGTGAATATTTTACATATATCTCACCGATTATACCTACTCGTATCTTCTTTTTCTGACTTTTCGGGATAGATGCAAAGTCCTCTATCATTTCCCTGTAAATGTGCTTAGTGTTTCTGTAGCTGCCGCTTTCAAAAAGCTTTGATATGCGCTCTGCCCACTTATCTACAGTACGCTTTGAATCGCCCTCGTTTATTTCATAAGGTCTGCACTGATTATGCAGGAGCATGAGCATATCTCCGTAGAGAACGCCGTATACCAGCTTCAGCATAAGAGGGATAGTTAGCTTGAAGCCCTTTGATTTTTCAAGTCCTGCGAAGTTCAGAGAAATTACCGGAACCTGAGGGAAGTTTTGCTCGGTGCATCTTCTCAAAATATGTATGTAGTTAGATGCACGGCAGCCGCCGCCTGTCTGTGTAATAAGCAGCGCTGTTTTATCAGGGTCGTATTCTCCGCTTTTAAGCGCCTCCATAAATTGACCTACAACAAGGAGCGCAGGATAGCAGGTATCGTTGTGTACATTTTTCAGACCTTCTTCCACAACGGTACGAGAGGTGGATTCCAGAAGCTTCATATTATAGCCGTACTGCCCGAATATCTTGATAAGAAGCTTGAAGTGAATAGGCAGCATATTAGGCACAAGAATAGTATGGGTTTTCCGCATAGGTACGGTAAATTCAGCATATGCCATATTTGCAGTATCTCCTTTTACATAGTATCTTAAAGCCAGATTACGCCTGCATTGCAGCTAAAAGACTGCGCAGTCGGATCTTTGCCGCACCAAGATTATTGATCTCGTCAATTTTCAGCTGAGTGTAAAGCTTACCGTTTTCTTCAAGAATGCGGCGGATCTCATCTGTAGTGATGGCATCGATTCCGCAGCCGAAGGATACAAGCTGTATCATTTGCATATCAGGCTGAGATGCAACATATTCAGCTGCACGGTACATTCTTGAATGATATACCCACTGATTGAGTGACTTTAATTTAGGGGTATGAGCGAGAGCTGCTACACTGTCCTCAGTTATAACCGCCATTCCGAGGCTTGCGATAAGCTTATGAATACCGTGATTTATTTCTGGATCTATATGATACGGTCTGCCTGCCAGGACTATTATAGGCTTTCCCTCGCTGCGTGCCTTGCTTATGATATCCTGAGCCTTTGAGGATATCTTTGATCTGTATTCCTCCAATGCTGCAAAACCTTTTTCAAGAGCAGCAGCTATAGCCTTTTTAGAAGCATATGCGCTGAAATATTGATGAAGTACATGAACTACGTGTTTTTTTCTGTTGAGATCAAGGAATGGATATAAGAAATTCTTCACACTGAGTTTTTCGTTATTTGCCATGAGCAGCTCAGGATAATACGCCACAACAGGACAGTTGAAATGATTATCCGATTCTCCCTCATCAAGCGTATAGCTCATGCATGGATAGAATATAAAGTCAACATTCTGTTCTAAAAGGCTTTCTATATGACCGTGTGTCAGCTTAGCTGGATAACATACGGTATCTGATGGGATAGTACTTTGTCCCTTATAATATGTTTCTCTTGTGCTGGTTTCGGATAACTTGACTTCAAAGCCAAGCTCCTTGAAAAAAGTAGCCCACAGCGGCATCTGATCGTAATAATGAAGAGACATGGGCAGACCAACCGTGGCTATAGGTGAAAATGGCTGATGAGCACTGTAAGATAGTATTGTATCGTATTTGATATCGTAAAGGTTAGGAAGAATACTTTTCGGATTCACTCCTGCACCGCGTTCACATCTGTTTCCAGATATGAATTTTCCGCCGCCGGCAAATCTGATTATATTAAGGCTGCAATGAGCAGTACATCCCTTGCACTGTGCAGTCTGAGATGTATATGAAAATTCTTTAAGTGCCTTTAGATCGATAATGCTGCTTTCACCAGAGCTTTTTTCCTTAGCGTAGAGTGCAGCTCCGAATGCGCCCATAAGTCCTGATATAGCCGGACGAATAACATCACGTTTCATTTCACGCTCAAAGCATCGCAGAACTGCGTCATTTAAAAATGTTCCACCCTGAACTACTATATGTGTTCCAAGATCATCAGGAGAATTTGCACGTATGACCTTGTAAACTGCATTCTTGATAATAGAGCCGGAAAGTCCTGCGGAAATATCGGCAACTGTTGCGCCGTCTTTCTGCGCCTGTTTTACGCTGCTGTTCATAAATACAGTACATCTTGAGCCAAGATCAACAGGATGCTCTGCAAAAAGTCCTGCATTTGCAAATTCAGCGATATCATATCCCAAAGCCATTGCAAATGGCTGTATAAATGAGCCGCAGCCCGAGGAACAGGCTTCATTGAGCATAATGCTGTCTATAGCGCCATTTTTTATTTTGAAGCACTTGATATCCTGTCCGCCTATATCCATGATAAAATCGACATCGGGACAGAAAAATGCTGCTGCCTTGAAGTGCGCCACCGTCTCAACAATTCCATGGTCAATACCCAGACCGGCTTTCAGAAGCTCCTCGCCGTAACCCGTAACAGCACTGCCGGCTATAGTAAGCTCCGGACTTTTTTCTTTATAGAAATTTCCAAGCGCCTCTGTTATGCAGTCAAGGGGCTGACCTTTATTTGATGTGTAGTATTCATACAAAAGGGTATCGTTTTCAGACAGAACTACCATTTTTGTTGTAGTAGATCCGGCATCTATGCCAAGATATGCCTTGCCGCTGTATGTATGGAAATCTTCTCTTTTCACATCATGTGATGCATGACGAGCCTTGAATTGTTCATATTCCTCAGGATATGAGAAAAGCGGCGGATCTGATGCTACTGCACTGTCTGCGGATGCATTTGAAATTTTATCTATAAGCTCCTCTATTTTATGAGCTTCTTTCTGTTTCATAGCAGATAATGCGCATCCATAAGCAACAAAGGTGCGTCCATCCTCAGGGAATACGGCGTGACCTGCATCGAGATGAAGAGTTTCTACAAATGATGAACGAAGACCCTTTAGAAATGACAGAGGACCGCCTAAAAACAGCACCTTTCCCTCGATCTTTCTTCCCTGTGCAAGACCTGATACGGTTTGATCCACAACTGCCTGAAAAATACTTGCTGCAACATCTTCTCTTCTTGCACCCTGGTTAAGAAGCGGCTGAATATCTGACTTTGCAAAGACACCGCATCTTGAGGCGATCGGGTATGTTTTTTCTGCACGAAGTGCCATTTCGTCAAGCTGGTCTGCTGTCACGTTGAGAAGCGTTGCCATCTGGTCGATAAATGCACCTGTACCTCCTGCGCAGCTTCCATTCATTCTTTGTTCAGTACCGCCTGTAAGGAAGATTATCTTAGCATCCTCTCCGCCAAGCTCTATAACTGCATCGGCATCAGGATAACGTTTGCTAACTGCCACAAAAGCTGCGTGAACCTCCTGTACAAACGGAAGATGTGCAGCATTTGCAAGACCGAGTCCTGCTGAACCTGTTATACATACCGGAAATGTTTCGCCCGGATATACACCAGCTATCTGTTCAAGCTGTGCTGCCACTGCTTCTTTTACCTTTGAAAAATGTCTCTGGTAATTGGAATATACTACCTGATTATTTTTATCAAGAATAACCGTTTTTACGGTTGTAGAGCCTACATCTATGCCAAGGGCAAGCTCTGATCTATGTAAATTTGCTTTGTAAATACTCATAGGAAAATACAGTTCCTTTCATTGCTTTAACATTAATATTATACTATACTTTTCAAAAAAAATAAAGACTGTTTTTCGACTTTTTTGATGAAAACTTTTCCCAAAAAAGTTGAAATACTTTAATAATGTAAATGATAATGTAATGGACGTTTTCAAGAAACCACATATTTCCGTAAATAAGGAGTTTTTTTTTGCAGAAAATAAGCACAGTAAAACTTTTAAAGGAGTGCATATAATGGTAAAATCTCTTGGCAGAGGAATGTTCCACATGGAACAATCAATATATATTGCGTCATGCGCTGCGATAGCAGGAAAAAAAGAAGGCGAAGGTCCTATGGGACAATGCTTTGACAGAGTGGAAATGGATAGTCATTTTGGACAGGAAACATGGGAAAAGGCTGAAAGCCGTATGCAGCAGGAAACAATATATACCGCACTGCAAAAGGCATCCTTGACAGCCGATGATGTTGACATTATACTTGCGGGCGATCTTATAAATCAATGTACATCCAGCACATACAGTTTAAGACCATTTGGCGTGCCGTTTCTGGGACTTTTCGGAGCTTGTTCAACTATGGCGGAGGGACTTATAACAGCTTCATTGATATTAAGCTCAGGTGCAGGAAAGCGCTGCGTTGCAGCGACTTCTTCACATTTTTCCACAGCGGAAAGGCAGTTTCGATTTCCGCTGTCATATGGCGGACAAAGACCTCCGACAGCTCAGTGGACCTGTACAGCCTCCGGTGCTGTTGTACTTGATACAGAAACAGAGGGTTCTCCTGCGATATCGGGAGTATGTATAGGAAAAATAACCGATCTTGGCGTAACGGATGCAAATAATATGGGAGCAGCTATGGCACCTGCGGCGGCGGATACGCTGACGAGATGGTTCAAGGGTACGTGCAGGACACCGAATGACTATGATGCCATAGTAACAGGCGATTTAGGAATGATAGGCGGAAAGCTTTTTATGGAGCTTATGATGAAGCAGGGTTATGAAATAAATCCATGCTATCATGACTGCGGAGCTATGATGTTTGACAGCTTAACTCAGGATACTCATGCAGGAGGTTCAGGCTGCGGCTGCGGAGGAAGTATTTTGTGCGGACATTTTCTGCCTCTCGTAAAAAGCGGCAGTATAAAACGTATGCTTTTTATGGCGACAGGTGCTCTTATGTCGCCAATGCTTGTACAGCAGGGAGAGAGTATTCCATCTATTGCGCATCTTGTGGAAATAGTATCGGGAAAGGAGAATGACTGATGCTTGAATATTTATGGGCATTTATTATAGGCGGAGCAATTTGCGCTGTAGGGCAGGTGCTGATCGACTATACAAAGCTAACACCGGCACGTATACTGACTGGTTTTGTAGTTGCAGGAGTGCTTTTATCGGCACTGGGACTTTATAAGCCGCTTATAGAATTGGCAGGAGGAGGAGCTACAGTTCCGCTTACCGGATTCGGTCATCTGCTTGCTGAAGGCATAAGAAAGGCGGTAGATGAAAAAGGCTGGCTCGGAGTATTTTCAGGTGGACTGACAGCATCATCCGCCGGCATTACAGCTGCTGTACTTTTCGGTCTGGCAGCCGCCGCTGTATTCAAACCAAAGGACAAGTAAAGGAGAGAATGTAATATATGAAGATAACGCCGGAGCTTTATAAAGACATGACAGAGCAGTATGCCCCTAAGTCTAAAAGCTATGTAAATATATCGTTTGCATTTCTGATAGGCGGAGGAATTTGTCTGCTTGGAGAAGGACTTCTGAATTTGTTTGAATATTTCGGGCTGGACACACAGGAAGCAGGCTCGTGGACATCAATAATCCTTGTGTTTCTGAGCGCATTGTTTACAGGACTCGGCTGGTATGAGAAGATAGCAAGACACGCAGGTGCAGGAACTCTTGTGCCTATAACCGGCTTTGCAAACGGGGTGACCTCTCCAGCGATCGAAGCACGTACAGAGGGATGGATACTTGGCGTTGGATCTAAGATATTCACGATTGCAGGACCTGTTATATTATATGGAACGGCGGCATCTGTCGTATATGGGTTATGTTTGCAGATCGTAAGGTGTATTATGGGCGATCAATGAGAACAATTTTTAAGGCTGACAAATTTCAATGGGGAAGCGTACAGGAGCGTTTCCCCTTATTCGTATATGACAAAATCTACAAAAAACGACTCAAAAATTCTCATAAAAGAAATAAGAGAAAATTTCAAAAACAGTTGATATTATAAAAAATATATGATATAATGTTATTAATGTCGGTCTATCCGGCCTTTTAACAATAAATACAATAACAAAGGAGCTTTACTATGAAATTTGGTTATTTTGATGACGTAAACAAGGAATATGTCATCCAGAACCCCAAGACTCCATATCCTTGGATCAACTATCTGGGAACACAGGAGTTCTTCTCTCTGATTTCCAACACAGCAGGCGGATATCATTTCTATAAGGACGCACGTCTGCGCAGAATCACCCGCTATCGTTATAACAATGTTCCAGTTGATATGGGCGGACGTTACTTCTACATAAATGATAACGATACTATCTGGTCACCGGGCTGGTCTCCTGTCAAGACTGATCTCGACAGCTATGAGTGCCGCCACGGTATGGGATATACAGTTATTACAGGTAAGAAAAACGACCTGAAGGCAGAGGTTACATTCTTTGTTCCTCAGAATTACAGTGGTGAGATCCAGAATGTTGTTCTTACTAATGAGGGCGATGCTCCTAAGACATTCAAGCTCTTTTCCTTTATTGAATGGTGCCTGTGGAACGCTCAGGACGATTCAACAAACTTCCAGAGAAACTTTAACACTGGCGAGGTTGAGATCGAAGGCAGCACAATGTTCCACAAGACTGAGTATAAGGAAAGAAGAAATCACTTCGCATTCTATACTGTAAATGATTCCATCGACGGGTTTGACTCTGACCGTGAAGCATTCATGGGTCTTTACAATGGATTTGAGAATCCGCAGGCTGTGGTAAACGGTGCTGCTACTAATTCCATTGCTGACGGCTGGTCTCCTATTGCATCTCATTATAAGGAAATCACGCTTGCTCCGGGCGAAACAAAGAACCTTATTTTTGTTCTGGGTTATGTTGAAAATCCTGTTGAAGAGAAGTTCAATGCTGACGGTTCTATGAACAAGTCAAGAGCATATGCAATGATGGAACAGTACAACACTCCTGAGAAGGTTGCAGCCGGTCTTGCAGAACTCAAGGCTATGTGGGATGCTCTGCTGTCCAAGTATACTGTTAAGACTCCTGATGACAAGATGAACCGCATGGTAAATATCTGGAATCAGTATCAGTGCATGGTTACATTTAATATGTCAAGATCTGCGTCTTACTTTGAGAGTGGTATCGGCAGAGGCATGGGCTTCCGTGACTCCAATCAGGATCTCCTTGGTTTCGTTCATCAGATTCCTGACAGAGCAAGAGAGCGTCTTATTGATCTTGCTTCCACTCAGTTTGAGGATGGCGGCTGCTATCACCAGTATCAGCCTCTTACAAAGAAGGGCAACAATGAAATCGGCGGTGACTTCTCCGATGATCCGCTGTGGATGATATTGTCTGTTGCTGCATATATCAAGGAATCCGGCGATATGTCTATTCTGGATGCTATGGTTCCATATGACAACGATGAGAGCAAGGCTAAGACAATGATGGATCACCTCGAAAAGAGCTTCTATCATGTATTTGAGAATGTTGGACCTCACGGTCTGCCGCTCGCTATGAGAGCTGACTGGAATGACTGTATCAATCTGTCCTGCTTCTCTTCTGAGCCGGGTGAATCCTTCCAGACATCTACATCTCCTAAGTATGGCGAAGAAAAGTACAGCCGCATTGCTGAATCTGTAATGGTAGCTGCACTGTTTACATATGCTGGTCCTTCTTATGTCGATATGTGTAAGATCAAGGGCGACAATGCAGGTGCTGAAAAGGCACAGGCTGCTATTGACCAGATGAAGAAGAATATCATGGATTATGGTTGGGACGGCGAATGGTTCCTCCGTGCATATGATGACTTTGGAAAGAAAATGGGCTCTAATGAGTGCGAAGAGGGCAAGATCTTCATTGAACCGCAGGGCTTTGCTGTAATGGGTGGCTGCGGTAAGGAAACAGGTGCTGATATAAAGGCTCTGGAATCTGTTGATAAGTGGCTCAATTCTGAGCATGGTCTGTCTCTGAATCAGCCGGCATTCACAAAATACTACATTGAGTATGGTGAAATTTCTACATATCCGGGCGGATATAAGGAAAATGCAGGTATTTTCTGCCACAATAACGCATGGATCATTTGTGCTGAGGCATTTGTTGGTCACGGTGACAAGGCATTTGAATATTACAGCAAGATCGCACCGGCATACAGAGAGGACAAGTATTCTGATCTTCACAGAACTGAGCCGTATGTGTATGCTCAGATGATCGCTGGTAAGGATGCTAAGCGTCACGGTGAAGCTAAGAATAGCTGGCTCACTGGTACTGCTGCATGGAACTTTGTTGCTGTATCACAGTACATTCTGGGTGTGATTCCAGATTGGAATGGTCTGAAGATCGATCCTTCTATTCCTCATGAGTGGGATGGATTTGAAGTTTCAAGACAGTTCAGAGGCGCTACATACAATGTAACAGTCAAGAATCCTGACCACGTATGCAAGGGAATCAAGTCTGTAACAGTAGACGGCAATGCTATTGAAGGCAACGTTCTCCCAGTATTCCCAGAGGGCGGAGTTCACACTGTTGAGGTTGTTATGGGTTAAGGCTTTAGAAAGCTTTAATATGAGTAATATTAGAGGCTGCTGCGAGTTATTCGCAGCAGCCTTTTTGCATTCCAAAATTACAAAGACCGCTGCAAGTTAATACAGCGGTCTTTGTAAATATAATAAAAGGAGAATAACAAGCAGGTTTTAATTGATAATATCTTCCCATGTAAATGAAAGCCCTGCTGCGTTATAAGCATAGTAATTGAGTACGCAGGTTGCATCTTCTATATCTGTCTTTCCATCGCCATTGATATCAGTTGCAGTATTATTGTTAGCACGAGTATCTATTCCTGCTGCATTCTGAGCATAAATTTTGAGGATGAGCGATGCGTCTTCAATACCTACTTTTCCGTCGCCGTCGATATCACCTTTAACAGGTTCGCTCACTGTAACGTAGAATACGTGTGCACTCCAGCTGCCGTCGTAACGGTTTACATATATAATGATAGGATATGTTCCAGGATTAGAACTGTCAAAAGCAGAAGTATATATATATGATGTGATTATTTCATCGGTCATAGATAGATTATCTACCATTTTATATATGTCATTATTTGAATAGTAATATTCTACTGAGAATGCACCGCCTGTGAGGTCAAGTTCTTCGCCTACGGTATAGTTAAGCTTTGTTGGCATGGAATCAACTGTAATGCGCATATTTTTTGATCCCATATCTTCAGGAGTTTCACCTGTAACTTTTACATTCAATTTAGTCTCAGAATTATTCCGAGGATCTTTTATGGTGATAACAGTTTCGCCTTCAGAAATGCCTACAACATAGAAATTCCATGGTGTATCGGAATTTCGCGCGATGGCAACTCCTACATTATCTGAGCTAAGGTCAGGAAGAATTCCACTAAAACTATTGCCATTTGTGAAGTACAATCCAACACTCTTACACTCTCCAGCTTTAAGCTCTATTTCGTTTACTTGGCACATTATCCCGTTGGAAGTCGTGGTGGTTAATGCGGTATATGTAGTGATAGATGTAGTAGTTGTTGTGGCGATATCACTTGTATTTGATGGGTCAGATATTGTAACATAGAATACATATACATCCCAGCAGCCATATATCGGAGAATTTGCGGATATAATTATCGGATATGTTCCTGCCTTTAGGCTGCGGTCAAAGGCAGATGTGTTTATATAAAAGCTGCTGATCGAATCAGTCATTGAGAGATTATCTACCATTTTGATAGTTTGATTATCTGCGTCTACATACTCTATTGAGAATGCGCCGCCTGTAAGGTCAATATCTTCGTATAGAGCATATTCCAGCTTTGTTGGCATAGAATCAACTGTAATTTTCATACCAGAGCCGAAGTCTTCAGGAGTTTCTCCTGTTACATTTACATATAGCTCAGTTCTGTATTTATTTATTGGATCTATTATTGTGATAGAGGTTTGACCTTCCGAAATACCGATAACATAAAATTCATGGGGTACATCTGATGTTTGTACAACAGCGATACTTGGATCATGTACTTGAAATTCAGCCATAGCGCCGTCAAATGGCTCTCCGTTTCCAAAGTAAAGAGCAGCGTGCCATCTCTGTCCAGCTTTAATATTGATCTCATTTTCGCTGCACATTATTGCTGCGCCTACAGCTGTTGTAGTTGTGTATAAATTATTGTTTCCATAGGTACTGGTTGAAACAGTAGTAGTTGTAATAACAGAATTATTAGTTGAAAATGTAGTAATAGTAGGCAGCTCAGTGGTGGTTGTTAAAACTGTAGTAGTAGTTTCATCAGGGATATCTGCTGTGTAAGTTGTTTTTTGGACATCATCGACTACCTCAACGTCAAATCGTGCATATCCCCAGTAACCTGTATAGTGATTATATGTAATAGTTATTGGATATATGCCGGGCTTTGTATTATCAAATGCAGATGTATCAATATCGATGTATACATCATCAGTCATAGATGTCTCAGAGTAAATTGTCTCAAGGCTGTCTCCTCCGCCGTTGAAGTATACGGAGTATTTGCCGCCATCAAGATCAAGCTCTTCACCAATATTATATGTCTGTTTATCAGGTAGACTGTCTATTAAGACATGAATACCGGTTTTAGATAAGTCGATATCCGGCTCGTCGGTATCAGCTGCTTCTACAGTGACGGGCAGCTTTACTGTAGCTTCATTGCCTTCACGCAGTGCTTTGATAGTAATGACTGTACTGCCTTCCTTTAAGCCCTGTACATAAAATTCATCTGGGCAGTCAGAATTAATTGCCTTTGCAACTGATTCGTCTTCAACAGAGAATTCAGGAAAATCTCCATCGTAGATGTAATCATTATAAACAAGCCCTATATTCTGACGCTTGCCCGCTTTTACATTTACAGCAGAAGGTGAACACTGAAGCTCTGCGGCGATTTCAGTTGAAACGATTGTATAATTTTCTGATGGACTTTGAGCAGCAGAATATGCCGCTGACGATGTGGTTGCAGCAGCTGAGGTCACGGATATTAGTCCAATGACAGCTGCCGTTGCGATTGACATTGTTTTCTTAAAAATCTTATTATTCATAATAGTTCCTCCTTTTTAAGCTTTAAAAGCCCTTTTACTTTATATACAATTAATCAATGCGAAATGTTGCAAAAAAAGGAGAATATATGAAAATTTGTATATTATCACAATAAATCATATGATTATTTGTGACATATGACAACAGATTTGTGCGCGCCTATATGAAAAATAGTAAAAATTTTATTTTGCTCTTCAATATTTATTTAAGCTTGAAATAATATAATGAATAAAAACAGAGATAAAAATATATAGGAGGCGATGAATTGAAACATAAAAAGTTGTGGACAATTCTGATTTTAGTCTTTTGCCTGTTGATAACGGCTGTGATGGTAAAAGCGTATATTGATGGAAAATTTGATTCTGTAGAAAGTCTTCAAGAGTATATAAGCGGATTCGGATTTTTCGGGCCTGTAGTTTTAACAGTTATACAGGCGCTGCAAGTAATTATACCAGTGCTGCCGGGATTTCTCGGCTGTGCAGTGGGAGCAGTTATGTTCGGTCCTGTAGGTGGTTTCCTTTGTAATTATATAGGAATATCCGCAGGATCTATAATAGCTTTTCTGCTTGCAAAAAAGTGCGGTGCGAGTCTTGTGGAAAGCCTTATTTCAAAGGATAAGTATGATAAATATGCAGGCTGGGCAGCAAGAAGCAAATCGTATACTGCGCTTTTGTTCTGGGGAATGGTGCTGCCACTATTTCCGGATGACTTTTTTTGTTATTTTTCAGGACTTACTAAAATGACCGTCAGAAAATTCACATGGATAATTGTAATTGGTAAGCCGTGGTGTATTCTGGCTTACAGTATATTTTTTGATAAGCTTGGAGGCTGGTTATGAACGAGGAAAAGAAGATACTGGGATATTATGACTACACCGTTTTGCTTACGTATATTGGCATGATTTCCGGTGTAAGCGGTATTACTCTTGTTATGAATCAAAAATTCGGCTTGGCTGTGGTCTGCCTTATGCTCGCAGGTATATGCGATATGTTTGATGGTGCGGTTGCCGCTACAAAGAAAAAACGCAGCGCTCGTGAGAAAAAATTTGGCATACAAATAGATTCTCTTAGTGATCTCATCTGCTTTGGCGTTCTTCCTGGTATTTTTGTATACCAGTTCAGCGATAGAAGTCTTTGGGGTATGTTTGCAGCAACAGAATATATTTTATGTGCTCTTATACGTTTGGCATATTTCAATGTATGTGAGGAAGAGAGACAGAAAACTGAGACAGGTACACGGAAATATTATCAAGGACTGCCGGTGACAAGTATTGCACTGCTGCTGCCTGCCGCATATATTTTTACAAATGTCTGCTACATACATATTTCCCTTATTGCCGTAATGGGTCTTTTATTTTTGTCACCGTTAAGAATAAGAAAACCAAAGGCTCTGGGCAAGGTTATTATGGGAGCATTGGGAATATCTGAATTATTTGTACTTGTTATGGGAGTGATATATAAGGCATGAAAAAGGAAAGTGCATCTATCAGATTTTTGTATAACACTGTTCCCGGAAGAATTGCTTTGAAGCTGCTTGTGAAGCCGGAGGTATCTAAAGTTGCTTATTATTATATGGACAGCCCTCTTTCAAAGTGGATGATAGGAAATTATATAAAGAAATATAATATTGACATGAATCTCTATAAGGGAAGTTCATACATATCGTTTAATGATTTCTTTATCAGACAGAAAAAGGAAATTCCGCGCATTCAGGATAAAAATGTACTTATTTCTCCGTGTGATGGTTTTTTATCTACTTACAAAATATCGTCTGAGTCAAGCTTCCATATAAAGCATATTGATTATAATATTCAGGCTCTTCTGGGAAGCAAGAAGCTTGCGGATAAGTACAGAGACGGATATTGTCTTGTATACCGTCTGGCTCCGCATAATTATCATCGTTATATTTTTATAGATGACGGAGAGATCGGATATAAAAGACGAATTGACGGAGAACTGCATTGTGTGCGTCCAATTGTATGTGAAAAGCTTCCGGTGTATATACGAAACAGCCGTGAATATACGGTGATAAAAAGTGATAAGTTCGGATGCTTTGTACAGATGGAGGTAGGTGCATTGCTGGTAGGCAGGATATGTAATCATGATAAAAGCGGCTTCGTAAATAGATATGAGGAGAAAGGCTACTTTGAATTTGGCGGCTCTACTATTATAATGCTGTTTGAGAAGGACAGGCTTCAGCTCAGAAAAGGTATACTTGAGAATACGGAGCTTGGCAGAGAAATAGTAGTTAAGGTAGGCGATAGGATCGGACGAGCAAATGGCAAATAAATAAAAAAAGTTCGGCTGGACAGTTTTTTGTTTGTTCAGCCGAATTTTTTATTATTTATTTACGCCTTGAATGATTTTTTCTCTCTGTGCTGCGTTTTATATCGCACATACGTTCTTCGCTGTTTTGCTTGAATTTACTGAGCATATCCTCAAATGTCAATTCACCCTGAGGCTGCTTTTTCTTAGGTTCCCATACGTTTGGCTTAGAATCACGTTTCAAAGCCGCAGCCGGTTTGGATTGAATGGGCTTCTGCTGCTTTGGCGCAGCAGGTTCAGCCTGCTTCATTGACAAACTTATCTTTCCGTTTTCACCAATAGATATAACCTTTACTTTGACTGTTTGTCCCTCGGTTACAAAATCACGTATCTCATTTACATAGCTGTGAGATATCTCAGATATATGAACCATTCCCATAATACGCTTATTTTCCGGATTTGTAATATCAACAAAAACTCCGTACTTAGTAATACTTTTTATTGTGCCTTCATAAATCTTACCATTTTCAACCTGCATTATCTCCAATTATCCCTTCGTATATTTTTCTTAATTTCGAGAAGTATCGTAGAATCGAAATTCATCTGGATATGCGTATCCATAATCTTCTCGTGCAAGCTTTTCCATGTAACGGTCTGTATCGCCGCTGTTGAGTATACGGGCGAGATCTTCGTTCTTAGCTTCATATTCACTTATTTGATTTTTCAATAGCTGAAGCTCTGAGTTCTTTTCGGCAATGCTTGACTGAACGCTGATTATAAGAGCCGTACAGCCTATTATAGCAGCAGCGGCAGCAGTGCGCTGTATTATACGGAATACAAACTTAGGACGTGAAACTGCCTTTCGTGCCGCTCTTTTTTGGGCAGCAGTTTTATGTTTTACTTTCTTTTTTTTCTGAGTCACCCTTTGTCTCACCCATCTTTCTTCTATTATTAAAGATATTATACAACATTTTTCGTACTGCAATCAAGGGGGCAGACCAAATATTTTTTATACATTTGCGAATTTTGGCGTTATTTACAATTTTTTGCACATATCTATTATATATCCATGTATAAATTTTTATGGCAGGGGTAAATATCCATCTTATAAATCTAAGAATGAAGCGCCATATCATAGATAAAAGGCGTACAAGAGGATCGCCTACGGTTAGCTTGCAAAGAACAAATCCAAGGATACTTCCTGCTATGTAAAATATACGCAGATATCCTTTGGCGAAAACGCTTGTAAAGCAAGCTATGCTACCTGCCCATATCATTATGAAAATGATATCCTCAATGGCATTTGCGGCAGCTTTGTGCGGTATGATCACTCTGAGTGATCTGAAAATATCAAAGATAAGCTCCAGTGCGCAGCCTAAGAGTACAGAACCTAAAAATAAGATCAGTTCCTCATGTACCGTGAGGTATGTATCCGGTATCAGCATCAGCGAAAGAGCTTTCCGAATGCAGACAGAGGACCTGTTTTGTCTCTGTCGCCGTATATGAGCGACCAGATATCTCCGCTTATCTTCATATCTCCGCTTTCAAGACTAACTCCGTCTACATGAAGATTTCTGCCTTTGACAGTCAGTTCGCCGAGCTGCGTATAAAGTCTTATTACACGTTCATCGAAGCAGTCGACATCCGTAACGCCCGAAAGGCTGATGTTATTTCTGTCCTCTAAAATAAGATTGTGATGCTGTTCGCTTTTAGGTTGATTTGTCTGTTTCATAGACGCTATTCCTTTCAAATTTCTTTTTTACATTACTATGAGTAAACGAGGAAGAATATGACTGCCTTTGAGTATATACTAAAAATAAAACATAATTAAAAAGCTTATGCATTTATCACAATAATGTTTATTTAATTTTATGAGAGTTTACTATTGCCATTTTATGGAAATTCTGATATAATGTATATAGAATGCACAAGATGTAAATAAAAAACATTGTAAATGTATTCGACACATATATTAAAGGAGGAACCTAAAATAAAAAGGAGGAATATAAAATGAAAACAAAATTCAAACGCCTATTGGCAACAGCGATGGCAGCCTGTACATGTGCAGCCATTGCAATCCCACTCGATGCATCTGCGTATATATGCGGAGATGTAAACAACGACGGTACAGTCTCCATGTCAGATCAGGTCGCACTTAACAAGTAT
>CAMWPG010000019.1 GCA_947176075.1 uncultured Ruminococcus sp.
GATTTATATATATGAAAATAGTATCACTTTTTAAGAAAAAGACTGTTTTCTCATTTGAGGTATTTCCTCCCAAAAAAACAAGTCCTATAGAATCTATATATGACGCTCTTGATGAGCTTGAAAAACTCGCTCCTGATTTTGTAAGCGTGACGCTTGGTGCAGGCGGCAGCGGAAACGGCGAAAATACTATCGCTGTTGCTAAAAGACTGTCTGAAAAGCATGGCATAGTGCCCATGGCGCATCTGCCCTGCATTCATTATACAAAATCACAAATAGACACTATTCTCGATGATTTTAAGGCAAACGGCATTGAAAATATCCTCGCTTTGAGAGGCGATATGATCCCTGACCTCGTTCCGTCAGAGGATTTTAAATATGCCAGCAACCTTATTGAATATATAAGCTCTAAGGGCGGCTTTGATATTGCGGCTGCCTGCTATCCGGAGGGACATACTGAAGCTCCGAATATTGATATCGATATTGAGAACCTTAAAAGAAAAGTGGACTGCGGCGCATCGCATCTTATTTCCCAGCTGTTTTTTGATAATGATGCATTTTACAATTTCCGCTGGAAAACTATGAAAGCCGGTATTGATGTTCCTATTGAAGCAGGTATAATGCCCGTAACAAGCAGAAAGCAGATAGAGAGAATGGTTTCTATGTGCGGTGCAAGCCTTCCGAGAAAGTTCACACGCATTATCCAGAAATATGAAAATAATCCTGAAGCGCTGCGGGATGCAGGTATTGCATATGCAATTGACCAGATAGTAGATCTGGCTGCTGAGGGTGTGGACGGAATACATTTGTATACTATGAATAACCCTTATGTTGCAAAAAGAATTTCAGAAGCTGTTTCCGGCATTATAGGAGCGGATATAAAATGCTGAGCACAGCTATTAAGCTTAGCTCCATAGATAAAGATGAAGCACTGAGATACATGGGCTTTGGCGATACAATTCCTGACGAAAGCTTTAAAGCGCGAATCGACACTATCGAAAGCGAACTTATAAATACAGTAAATCCACGCTTTATATGGCGTATATTCAGTCTGATTCATGACGGCAATGATATATGCTGCGGAGGCATTACTCTTACAGGCAATTCAATTACAGAGCATCTGAGCGGATGTTCAGATGCAGTTTTCATGGCTGCAACGCTTTCATCTCAGGGTGATATGATGATAGCAAAAGCTCAGGCTCGCAGTATGACAGATGCTCTTATAACAGATGCTCTTGCAAGCGCAGGAATAGAACAGATATGCAATAAAGCAGAGCTTTTAATAGGACAGGAGCTTAAAGATAAATATATGACATGGCGTTTTAGCCCCGGTTATGGAGATCTTCCTATTGATTTGCAGGAAGATATTCTCAAGGTGCTGGATACTCAAAGAAAAATAGGACTTACTGTAACGGATTCGTCCATACTAATACCAACAAAATCAGTGACAGCAATTATCGGCATATCGGATAAGCCTCTTAAACGTACGCAGCAAGGCTGTGCATTCTGTAATATGCGGGATTGCTGTCAATTCAGAAGAAAGGGAGTTCACTGCGGCAATGCTTAAAGAGCTGATAAATAATAAAAAATATATTCGTCTGGACGGCGGTATGGGTACAATGCTGCAAAAGGACGGTATGCCTGCCGGTGCAATTCCGGAAATTTACAATGTCACAGAACCGGAACGTATCATAAAGGTTCACAGAGCTTATGCGCAGGCAGGCGCAGATATCATTTATGCAAATACATTCGGCGCAAACCGTTTAAAAATGAAAAAAACAGGGAAAACTGTAGATGAGCTTATAAAAGCAGGAATTCACAATGCTAAAAAAGCAGCTGAGAAAACATCTGCACTTGTTGCTCTTGATATAGGACCTATCGGACAGCTGCTCGAACCGCTTGGAACGCTTACTTTTGAGGAAGCATATGACATTTTCCGTGAGGAAATTATCGCCGGCAGTGATGCGGATGTTATAGTCATTGAAACTATGACCGATCTCTATGAAACAAAAGCGGCTCTTCTTGCTGCTAAGGAGAACAGCAATAAGCCGGTGCTTGTTACGATGACGTTTGAAGAAAGCGGAAGAACATTTACCGGATGCAGTGCTGCTGCTATGGCTATCACTCTTGAGGGACTCGGAGCGGATGCTGTCGGTGTGAACTGTTCCTTAGGTCCAAATGAGCTATATCCTGTAGTAGAAGAGATATGCAAATGGACAAATTTGCCTGTTATAGTCAAGCCAAATGCTGGTCTTCCTGACCCTGTTACAGGTCAGTTTACGGTTGAGCCTTCGGATTTCGCTGAGGCACTTGCAGGACTTGCACAGCTTGGTGTGAGAATATTCGGCGGCTGCTGCGGAACTACTCCAGAACATCTGAAAGCTGCTTATGAAATACTCGACAGTATGGCACTGCCGCAGATCAAGCCAAAGGAGATCCCTGCTGCCGTATGCTCTTCAACCTCCGTTATAACCATAACAGAGCCTCGCATGATAGGTGAGAGAATAAATCCTACAGGAAAAAAACGTTTTCAACAGGCGCTTAGGGAAAATGATATTTCATACATTCTGGAGCAGGCACTCCAGCAGACAGAGGCAGGTGCGGATATTCTTGATGTAAATGTGGGACTTCCCGGCATCGACGAAAAGGATATGATGGTGCGTACTGTTAAAGCTTTGCAGTCAGTCAGTGATACACCGCTACAGCTTGATTCAACAGACCCTACAGTTTTAGAGGCAGCACTCAGAGTATATAACGGAAAGCCCGTTGTAAACTCAGTAAACGCAGAGGAAAAGTCAATAAAGGCTATTCTGCCCATAGTAAAAAAATACGGAGCTGCTGTCGTGGGGCTTACCCTTGATGAAAAAGGCATACCGCAAAAGGCTGACGACCGCTTTGCACTGGCTGAAAAAATACTCCAAAGTGCGGAAAATTTCGGTATACCCAAAAGAGATGTGTATATAGACTGCCTTACGCTTACAGTTTCTGCCGAGCAATCAGGCGCAGCGGAAACTCTCTGCGCACTTCATCGTGTAAAAACCGAGCTTCAGCTTAAAACTGTTCTTGGCGTGTCGAATATTTCCTTTGGTCTGCCGAATCGTGAAGCGGTAAATAGAACCTTTCTTACAATGGCACTGCAAAGCGGTCTCGACCTTCCTATCATGAATCCCAATATAGCCTCTATGGCTGAGGCGGTGAGAGCTTATAAAGTGCTGACCTGCCTTGATAAAAATTCAGTAAAATATATAGAAAGCTATGGTGCGGCTGCATCTTCCGCTGCTAAAACAACAGCACAGACCTCTGATAAACATGCCGAGCCGGATCTTGGCTATGCCCTTGAACACGGTCTTGCTGAGGAATCAGCTAAAATTACAAAAAATCTTCTAATAAGCTATGACCCTATGGCTATAATAAACGATATGCTCATTCCTGCACTCGATAAGGCCGGTACACTTTTTGAACAGGGAAAAATATTCCTGCCGCAGCTTATTTTAACGGCAGGAGCTGCTCAGGCTGCATTCGGAGCTATAAAAGAAAAACTTTCATACAGTCAGGAAACTCCTGTAAGCCGTGGCAAAATCATTCTGGCAACTGTAAAGGGAGATGTTCACGATATAGGTAAGAATATTGTAAAGGTACTGCTTGAAAATTACGGATATACAGTCATCGACCTTGGCAAGGATGTTCCTCCAGAAAAGGTGGTCAGCGCAGCGGCAGAGCATAATGCACCTCTGGTAGGACTATCTGCGCTTATGACTACGACCCTTGGCGCAATGAAGGATACCATTGCTCTTTTGAATGAAAAACTTCCTCAGTGCCGTACTGTTGTAGGTGGAGCAGTTCTTACCCCTGAATATGCTGCTGAAATTCATGCGGATTTTTACGCCAAAGACGCTAAACGTACTGTAGATATTGCAAAAATGATATTTGAATAAAAGAAAGGAGCGTTTGATATGCCAAAAAGAAAACACAATATCAATAAAACGCTGGCTATTACGCTCGTTTTCAGCGGCACAGCGCTTATTCTTCTGGCGTTTGTGCTGATGCGTGTGGAAAGCATATTAGGTTGGATCGGCAGTCTGTTAAGCATACTAAGACCTGTTTTTATAGGTGTTATTCTGACCTTTGTACTTTATGGTCCGGTTATAAAAATTACAAAGCTTCTGGAAAAGATCACAAAAGGAAAACGCTTTCCGTGCAATGGCATTGCAGTGCTTATTTCCTATATTGCCTTTTTTGGCATACTGACAGGACTTATATGGATAGTTGTGCCGTCATTTATATCCAGTATAGAGGAATTTTCAGGAAAATTCTCCACATATATGATAAACATTCAAAATGCGCTTGAAAATGTAATGTCTTTTCTGCGAGGACATGAGGGTAGCGACATTATGGAAAAGCTTAACTTTAACACTGACGATATTATTTCCCAAATCTCAGGAGTTGTCTCTAAGCTGCCTGACTATATGCCGGACGTTATGGAAAAAATCGGACACTGGGCAAGCGGATTTGCCGGAGTTATAACCGATATAGTATTCGGCATCGTATTTTCAGTATATATTCTTATCGGCAGGATGAAGCTTAAAAGACAGGCAAAGCGCATTATAAAGACATTCTTTTCACAATCAAGCTATAGTCGCATATCACATTACAGCTCGCTTATATTCAACACGTTTTCAAATTTTGTATCAGGACAGCTTATGGAAGCTCTCATTTTGGGACTCCTTTGCTTTATAGGAATGACCATACTCGGCTTCCCATACGCTATAATGATAAGCGTAATAGTAGGAGCTACCAACATCATTCCGATCATAGGTCCTATTATCGGAACTATACCAGGAGCGATAATATATCTTATGATCGACCCTTGGAGAGCTATATGGTTTGTACTGTTTGTTGTTATACTTCAGCAGATAGACGGAAATCTCATATATCCAAGAGTAGTCGGCAGCTCTGTCGGTCTGCCTGCAATATGGATATTATTTGCTGTAACTGTAGGCGGCGGATTATTTGGTGTAATAGGAATGGTAGTAGGCGTACCTCTTATGTCCGTTATATATACTATTTTACGTGAAAAAACTGCTGCTGCTGCTGAAATAAGCAATGATAGTGAAGATAAGCGTCCGCCAATGTTTCCGGTAGTGGGTGAAAAGACATCTGCAATATTTTCAAGGATCAAGGGTGCGATGCATAATGGTCTTGGCAATGTAATGGATAAAATAGATGACCGTATTCACAAAAAAGAAATTTCTGAAAACCTGTCTTCTGCTGACGAAGCATCAAGCAATATGCATTCTGAGGATAATATTGATATAAAAGAAATTAATGAGAATCTGGCTATTGATAAGGCTCTTGATGCATTTGATAAAAACAGCGATTAGATATGTTGACATTCAAGAAAAAATGATTGCATAACAGGCGTTAAAAACTCCATAAAAAAATTTCGGTGCAGTAGCTTAAAAACAACTGCACCGAATTTTTTATTTTATCTTTCCAGAATTTGTGTTCTGTCAGGTCCGTTGCCTACCATGACAACCTTGCACTCACAGACCTCTTCCAGCCTTGCAATGTATCTCTTTGCATTTTCCGGAAGTTCATCATATTTAGTAAGTCCGCTGATATCCTCTGTAAAGCCCTCGAATTCTTCATATACAGGCTTACAGTCAGCCAGCTCCTCAAGTGATGCCGGGAAATCCTTCAGAATAGTTCCGTCTGCCTTTTCATATCCTACACACATCTTCAGCACAGGTATTCCAGCCAGAGTATCAAGCTTATTGATGGCAAGTCCGTCAAGTCCGTTTACTCTTACAGAATGACGTACTATAACAGCATCAAACCAGCCTGTTCTTCTTGGTCTGCCTGTTGTTGTGCCGAATTCTCCGCCCTTGTTACGGATATTGTCACCTGTTTCATCGTCAAGCTCTGTTGGGAAAGGACCCTTGCCAACTCTTGTGGTATATGCTTTTGCTACTCCAATAATGTTCGTTATGATCTTAGGTCCTACGCCAACACCAGCACACATTCCGCTTGATACCGGATGTGATGATGTAACATAAGGATATGTACCATAGTCAATATCCAGAAGCGTTGCCTGTGCGCCCTCAAGCATGATGCTCTTTCCAGCCTTATTTGCTTCATAAGTCAGTACAGATACATCAGCAACATAAGGCGCAAGTCTCTTACCATATTCGATATATTCAGCTATAACAGCGTCAAGGTCAAATGCCTCTCCGCCGTAAACCTTTGTTATAATGGCATTTTTAAGTTCACCGGCAGACCTTGCCTTTACTGAAAAAAGCTCAGGATTGATAAGATCACAGATACGCAGACCGCTGCGCTCATACTTATCCATATATGTAGGACCTATGCCTCTTTTTGTAGTACCAATGTCTGAGTTCCCTCTGAAGCTCTCAGAAAGTCCATCCAGTGCAATATGCCACGGCATAACAACATGAGCTCGTGGATCTATTTTCAGATTAGCTGTAGAAATTCCACGGCTTTCTAAGCTGTCAAGCTCAGATATGAAGTCCTTCGGGTCAAGCACGACTCCGGCACCGATAAGACACAGTGTATTTGGATACAATATACCGGATGGTATAAGATGCAGCTTATACACCTCGCCGTTGTTTACGACCGTGTGACCGGCATTATTACCGCCTGTTGAACGAACTACAACATCCGCACGGGACGCCATAATATCAATGATTTTACCTTTACCCTCATCGCCCCACTGAGAACCAACTATTACATTAGCAGGCATGATAGTACCTCTTTTCATTCAGTTTTTAGCAGTTCTTTTATTCCTTTAACTGCCATCTTACATTATAACAGGTTTATACTTAAATTGCAAGTTTTTTTGCGTATTTTTTCTGATGTATACTAAAAAAATTACTTTGCATTGCCAAGAAATGCTGCACCGATTATACCAGCGTCATTGCCGAGCTTAGCGATCACTATATCAGCATTTTTAGGGGAGTTCCTTGTGTAGTTTTCTCTTGCTACGATCTCCTTCATTGGAACCAGCAGAGGGTCACCCTCGTTGCATACACCGCCGCCTATGCAGAGTACATCCGGCTGGAAAACATTGATGGTGTTTGTAATACCTGCCGCCAGATACTTTATGTATTTGTCAACGACCTCAGTCGCTGCCTTGTCACCCTTTCTCATGTGGTTGAATGCAGTTCTGCCGCTTATTTTTTCTTCGCTTGCCATGGAGCTGTCAGGATTTTCAGCAATTGCTTCCTTTGTCATACGAATAAGACCGGTTGCGGATGAAAATACCTCAAAGCATCCCTTTCTGCCGCAGGTACACTGTGGACCATCGACAGATATAACGGTATGTCCAATTTCAGCACCGCCGAAGTTAGAACCGCAATAGATCTTTCCATCAATGACGATGCCGCCGCCAACACCTGTTCCAAGTGTGATGCATACAGCATTCTTAGCACCCTTTGCAGCACCTGCAACATATTCGCCGTATGCAGCTGCATTTGCATCATTCTCAATAAATGCCGGCTTGCCAAGACCTTCTTCCAGATACTTGACCATTGGAGTATTCACAAAACCAAGATTGTTAGAGTATTCAATGATTCCGGTCTCACTGTTTGCAATGCCCGGTGTGCCCATACCTACCCATTCGATCTGCTCCATAGTAAGACCTGCATCTGCAACAGCCTGCTTTGATACTTTAATAATATCAGCTGCTATTTCCTGTTCAGGTCTTGGGAGATTTGTCTTGACACTTGCCTTAGAAACTATCTCATAATTCTCGTTTACTACGCCTGCAACGATATTTGTACCGCCCAGATCAACGCCAATGTAATACTTCATAATTTTTTTCCTCCATAATTTGATTTGTTTAAGAACTCCTCGGAAGCTTCCGAAGCGGTCTATTCTATATCCTCTGCACTGAGACTGAATGTTGAAAGATATTCGATCTTTCCATCAATGCAGTAGTCAATGTTTGTTGGCGGCATTAGTATACTGTCGCCTTTTTTTATATTATAAATTTTATTTCCTATCTCAATAATGCCTTCACCATCTAATATAAGAAAATGACGATAAACATCATTTGAACCAGCCCGAATTGCTTTTCCATCTACCTTTTCAAGTGATGTTCCAAAGTAATCGCATACACATAAGATTCTGGTACTGCCAAAAGGCAGCTTTAATTCATCCATATTGCAGCAGGATTGCTTTATATCAGTAGGAACAAGACTTGCACAGCCTATCGCATCTTCTATATGAAGCTCCCTCAGCCTGCCTTCTGAATCCCTTCGGTTATAATCATACACACGATACGTCAAATTTGAGTTTTGCTGTACCTCCGCTATGAGTATTCCACCGCCTATTGCATGAAGCGTACCTGCCGGAATATAGAATACATCGCCCTTTTTAACAGGTACAAAATTCAATATCTCCTCAAGTGTACCGCCATTGATGTGATTTTCAAATTTCTCCTGCGTAAGCTCTTTTTTTACACCATAGACTATCTCTGCGCCATCTTCTGCGTCGATTACATACCACATCTCCGACTTTCCGCATGGAAATCCCTTGCTTTGTGCATATTCATCATCAGGATGCACCTGTATAGACAAAGATTCCTTTGCATCGATAAGCTTTATAATAGGAACATCGTCTATGCTCCTGCACAGCCTGCCCAAAATATTTTCCGCACCATATTTTTCAATATACTCATTAATAGCAAGACCTGCATCGCTGCCGTTTATTATTGTACTTGAGCCATCCTTATTACATGAAAGCTCCCAGCTCTCTGCAATGCTCTTGCAGTCAGACTCCTTGCCGAAAAGCTTTTTAAGCCTGTCTCCGCCCCATATATAATCCTTTACTGCACTTTTTAAAAAAAGCAGATGCGTCATGAATTTTTCTCCTTCTTATACACTGCAAAATCAGGCGACAAACCAAACTGCTTATAGAATTCCTTTTCACTGCCGTTATATACATTTAGATCTACCGGAATATTATCCATAGCAAATCCCGGCAGCTTCCCTTCAAAGCTGTATTGCCAGAATGTCCAGTTTGCAAGCGGCTCGCAGCTTGTATTGCTCATCCAAAGATCATAACCCCAGTAAGAGCCAAGAAGATATTTCATATACAGATTTGACGATGTATATATAATAGGCTTAACTCCGTAATGCTCCTCAAGCCTTTCTATCATAGTATCAAGTATTTCATGAACCTTCGCCTTGGACGGCGGATTTGCCATCGTTTCTTCATTATAAAGCTCAAGATCAAGCACAGGAGGCAGGCTGTTTGACTGTTTAGGCACGATAGAGATAAAATTATCTGCCTGAGTTTCACCTGAACTTTCAAAGCTTACAAAATGATATGCACCGACATACACACCGGCATCTCTGGCATTATTCCAGTTTTCTGTAAAGCGTTCATCCTGATGATTGCTGCCCTCAGTTGCCTTTATAAATGCAAATGAAACATGCTTATCTGCAGAAAGCTCCTCCCAGTTTATTTCACCCTGATAATATGAAATGTCAACGCCTCTGACCGGATAATCTTCTGTGGCCGGTAGCTGCGGTGGTATCTCACCGTTTACAGCACGGTAAAAATTCCACACACGATAACCCTCATATGCTAAAAATCCAAGAATTGACAGCACTATCACAAGAGCTGCTGTTCTTTTTATATATGATGCAGTCTTGCTCTGTCCTTTTTTGCTCACCTTTTATATCACCCTTTTTGTTCTCTATTTCTCATATACATATAATACACGAAAAATGCCTTTTCGTCAACTGTTTTTTCCTCTGATATGCAAATATTTTTCCTTAGCCGCTTTGCAGACAGCCTTATAAACTGATTCCAAGCGGATAAAACTTTTACTTTTTACAGCTCATTTTGCCAATATCATATTTTTTTGCCGTGTTTTATAAAAATCATTGACTTTTTGCGTGAAATATGGTACTCTTAAAAGTGCAAATTTTTATGAAAGGAAGTTTTTCTATGAAAAAAACACACCTGTGTCTGGCAGGACTTATGCTTGCCGCTGTATTTACAGGCTGCTCAGACAGCGGTGAAAAATCCTATTCCGAAGCAAAGCTGCCATACGGCGCAACTATGCTAACTGACACTGAAAGCGGTAATGTTCCCATTACCTACGACAGAAGATTTATCTCGGCAGATGAAGCCAAGGTTCTTTCTGACTACTTTTATTCGCTCCAGACGAAAGATGAACAGCTTCTCCATGATACCACGCTGGAGCTCTACACGGATTTCGTTATTGATTCTCTATATCAGGGCATTCTGGGGATGGATGGACTTGTTGCGGATATGAGCTCTAAATTCGCCGCTGAGGATGATGTACCCTACACAATAGAAGAGGTAGAGATAAAAAGCTTCTATACAACTGATAATGAGGAAAGCTCTGACCTTGCAAATCTCTATAATATGCTCAGTGAGCTAAGCGGCGAAGAGAACTATACCTCAACACATATCTCGGACGGTAAGTATATTACATATACCATTCGCACAGATACAGACGGTACAACAAAATTCTTTAAGGATCAAACACTATTTCTCATCAAGGTCGACGGAGCTTATGTTGTCTGTTCCTGATAATGTCGTATCATCCTTAGAGGCCTTCGGAATTTTCTTCACAGCATTCTTATAAAGCCTTAACAATACTATCATAGATATAACATAGATCATAGTTACAATTACAAAGGCTATTTTGAATGACATACTTTCAGGTATATCAAAATCTGACTCATGCAGGAAAGCATATATCACTTGGCAGCACCTCCGGAAATGTCTTTATATTTTTAGTATATAACCGGCGATGCAATATGTCAAGAGTTTAAAAGATGAATATTCAATTTTTCTTTTTAAAATACTTGCAAGTTTTATTGCAGTATGGTATAATAATAATTAAGTATTTCCTAACAGGCATCTATGCTTTACAGGAATGAATTTATTAGGAGGTAAAAATGGCAACAACAAAATCAAGAGCCGGGGCTATTCCGGCAGTGCCGAAGGTTCGGTTTTCTAAAGCCGGCATCGCAGGCGGTCTCAGACACTGGGCATATGACAAACGCTTCTATTTTATAGCATTTTTGATTCCAGTGATTCTGACGTATATCTCATATGCGATCTTCGGTATCGCACCGTTCGGAGATCATTCCGTTCTCTGTCTTGACCTGAACGGACAGTACGTTTACTACTTTGAAGCTATCCGTGATGCCTTCTGGGGTGACGGCAGCATCTTCTACGATTGGTCAAGAAACCTATCAGGCAACTTTATGGGAATCATAGGTTACTATCTTGCAAGTCCTTTTACGCTGATCGTAATACTCCTGCCGGAGAGTATGCTTATAACAAGTCTGCTTATCATGCAGCTTGCTAAGCTCGGCGCGGCAGCAGTAACATTCGGCTACTTCCTCCGCAGACGCAGAGGTATGGACGAGGTATCTTCACTTGTTTTCTCAACTCTTTATTCAATGATGGCTTATGCCGTTATCCAGCTTATCGACCCGATGTGGATAGATGGTCTGGTATTTTTGCCGCTTATAATGGCGGGAATGGAATATCTTGTTGACGACGGAAGACGGCTCAACTATATAATTCCTCTGGGACTTATGTTTGTAGCTAACTTCTATATCGGATACATGATCGCATTTTTCTGCGTTATTTATTTTATTTTCTATACTTTCTTCGGTTCAGAATCAAAAAACCTCGACGGTATGGGAAAGGTTTCTGCTATAGGACGTTTCACTTATACATCTGTTATCGCTGCAATGCTCGCTGCCGCAATGATACTGCCCATGTACTTTGCGCTCCAGCAGGGTAAATTTGAGTTTACTGATCCTGATTACAGCTTCCAGACACAGTTTGAGCTGGTTGACCTGTTCCCGCAGCTCATGCCTGCGCAGTATGACTCAGTAAATGTTCAGGGAAGCCCTGAGATCTACTGCGGAACACTCACACTGTTCCTGCTGCCGTTGTTCTACATAAATAAGAATATTACTATTAAGAAAAAACTCGGCTATACTTTCATGATTATCTGCATGGTACTCAGTATGTATATTAAGCCTGTGGATATGATGTGGCACGGCGGACAGGTTCCAAACTGGCTCCCTTATCGTTATTCTTTCCTTGTTTCATTTGTACTTTTGAATATGGCGGCTACTGCATTCAAAAATCTTAAATGCATATCTCTCGGCAAGCTTACAACTGAATTTATCGTACTGCTTATCGGTATGCTTTTCATGGTTCGCATAAACTATGAGCATATTGATATCAAAAAGAGCATATGGGTAGCTGTTATATTTATGCTTGTTCACCTTGTTCTTATATATCTTCTTAATAATGGAAAAGCAGGCAGAACTCACGCAATGAATACGGCTATCGTGCTGTCTATGCTTGTATTTGTATCCGGTGAGGCAACATATAACGCAGTTGATTCTATGCAGAAGATACATAAGGAAGTTGCATATTCAGGCGGCGCATATTACAATAATTTCGTTCACAATGGACGTTCAATCGTAGATGCTCTTGACGAATATGACGATGGTTTGTACCGATCTGAAAAAACCTATTGGAGATGTGTAAACGACAACGATGCGCTGGGTCTGAGAGGTATCTCTCATTCAAGCTCTGTCATGAACACAAAGATAATTAAATTTATCGAAACAATGGGTTACTGCACTCACAGCTACTATACTCGCTATAACGGCAACTCTGATATTGCAGATTCACTGCTTGGCATAAAGTATGTTCTCAACCAGGAAGCTGATATGGGGCAGGATAATTCAGGCAACAACTACCTGAATCCAAACTATGTGCCTATCAATGATGGTTATACCTACATGAATCACAATGGCGTAAATCAGACTGTAAAGATCTATCAGAATCCTAATGCGCTGTCTATTGGATATATGGCTGATGACAGGATTCTAAAGATAGATCATCTGGGTAATGATAATCCTTTCAATAGTCAGAATATTTTCTTGAGCACTCTGTCCGGTCAGACTCAGTTTGACGAGACCAACTCTATTACAGGCTTTAATCAGTACTATACTCCGATCGATGTTGGCGAGCCTATTATAAATAATATCACTGTTTCTGATTACAACGTTGAAAACCGCCTCAAGCTCTATACAGCAGAGGAAGGCGACCCAACCATCAACTTTAATTTCACAGTTCCTGATGAAAAGCCTATTTATATTTACTTTAAGACTGAGAACCAGAAATCTGTAAACCTGTGGCTTGGCGAATGGAAAGACGAGCTGCAAGATTATGATTACTCCGACCACGACCGCTACGGCTTCTTCAGTTCATACTTTGAAGGCGATAACTACACAATGATGCGTCTTGGCAGCTTTGAGCCGGGCAAAAAGATCAGCCTTCGTGTAACTGTAGCAAATGAGTACACCATTGTACGTGATTTCTTCTTCTACAGCTTCGATCAAGAACTGTTCCAGCAGGATATCGACAAGCTCAAATTAAATCAGCTGCAAATCGAAAAGTATGACGAAAATTATATAAAGGGTACTGTAACAGCTTCTGAGGGACAGATCCTTATGACATCTATTCCATGGGAAGAAACAGGCGCATCGATCGAGCAGTCATTCTTCAAGCTTCCGTGGGAAGGCACATGGAGAGTAAAGGTAGACGGTAAATCCGTAAAGCCTACAGAGATCATAAAGGCATTTGTAGGCGTACAGCTTGAACCGGGAACACATACGGTTGAATTCAAGTATGTATCTCCGGGTTGGTATACAGGTCTTATACTTGTGATACTCGCTATAATACTGCTGGTTATCTTCCACAGAAAGGATCGCCGCAATAATAAGGCTCTTATCGCATCTATAAAGGCTCGTCACAAAGCTGCTGCCGAATGGAACGGTCCGGTTATATTTATTCCTCTCCCAAGCGAGATAAAGGAAATGGAAGCTGCTGCAAAGCAGACTACTAAAAAACCTGCCGCTCCGACTAATGATACGCCATCCAACTCTGATTCAAATTAATAAGCAATAATAAATGCTCTCTGCTCGTGTTAAGTCCACGGCAGAGGGCATTTCTTTGTTCGGAGATGAAATTTTATATTAAGCAATAAATAAAAAAGGCATATGCAGAATAAAATCTGCATATGCCTTTTGACTTTTATTTAGTTTTAGCCACGTATTTCCAGCCGTTTTTAAGATATACTGCACCTGATATGATCGTCAGTGCTGTTGATATCCATATAAGAACCTCCAGCACCCATATACGGATGAATGTCTGCACCTGATCGATATTAAACCCAAAATCATAGAATACAACCATGTATACAAGTATTATAACTATAGTCACCATGGTAAATGCCGTCTTTAATTTACCCCAAATTCCGGCTGCTATTACTACACCATCCTCCATAGCAAGAAGTCTCATTCCAGATACTACAAACTCCCTCGTTATAATTATTATAAGCGGAACTGCACTCATATCTATCGCCGGATTATCTACAAATACGCAGAGTGCGGATATTACAAGTATCTTGTCCGCAAGAGGGTCGAGAAATTTTCCAAAGGTAGTCACAAGATTTCTCGATCTTGCTATCATTCCGTCCATCCAGTCAGTAACAGACGCTGCTATAAATATAATTGCCGCTGTCAGATAGTTAAAAGGAATTGCATCTGCATATATGAAAATAATAAATACAGGTACAAGCAACACACGCAGTACGGTCAGCTTGTTTGGAAGATTCATGCTTCTACCTCCTCTGCAAGCAGATCATAATCCATAATGTCAAAAACCTCAGCAGTAATGTATTGTCCAAGCTTCAGCCGATTTGTGCTCTTGATAAATATTTTACCGTCAATATCAGGCGCATCAGCCTTAGTTCGTCCGAAATAACAGCCTGCGTATTTGTCGTAACCCTCAATTACCGCTTCAAGTCTCTTGCCGACCTTAGCCTCATTTTTAGCTCGGCTGACATCTGTCTGTTGCTGCATTATTATCTCAGCTCTATGCTGACGAACAGATTCTTCAACCTGATCTTCCATAAGTGCAGCTTTTGTCCCTTCCTCTTCTGAATATGCAAAACAACCAAGACGGTCAAACTGCATATCCTGCACAAAGTCTCCAAGTCTATTGAATTGCTCCTTAGTTTCACCCGGGAAACCTGTTATAAGAGTGGTTCTTATAGTTATATCAGGAATTCTCTGACGCAGCTTTTTCATAAGCTCACGCAGCTGTGCTTCTGTACTTCTGCGGTTCATTGCCTTTAAAATATCATCATCGCAATGCTGGATAGGTATATCAAGATATGGAACCATCTTTTCTTCTTCAGCTATAACGCTGATAAGCTCGTCCGTTATCTTCTCAGGATAACAGTACAGAACCCTTACCCAGTGCAGCTTCTCTATAGCACAAAGCTTTCTAAGCAGCTCAGGAAGACGACTTTCACCGTAAATATCCTCACCGTAGCGTGTTGTATCCTGAGCTATTACAACTATCTCTGTAACTCCGTTGTCTGCCATCCACCGTGCTTCGTTCAATATATCCTCCATAGGTACGCTTCTGTATCTGCCTCTTATCTGTGGAATAGCACAATAAGAACAGCAATTGCTGCATCCCTCTGCTATTTTCAGATAGGCAAAAAACGGCAGAGTGGAGATGATCCTCTTGCCAGTCAGAGCTGCCTCCATTTTAGGAGCAAAATTTACATATCGCTCACCTGCCAGAACTTTATCCAGAATATCCACTATATCCCTCTGATCGGTAATTCCCACGACAGCATCTGCCTCTTCTATAAGCTCAGCAGCTTCTTCTTTATACCTCTCGGTAAGACAGCCGGTAAGTATTATCTTTTTGAGTGTACCGTCTGCTTTGAGCGCTGCCAACTCCATAATAGTTTCTATTGCCTCTTCCTTTGCAGACTGGATAAAGCCGCAGGTATTTACAACCGCAACATCAGCCTCTCCCGGCTCAGTCACAAGCTTATATCCATGTTTTCTGAGCTTATAAAGCATACGCTCTGAGTCTACAAGATTTTTTGAGCATCCAAGAGATACAAGTCCAACTCTTATCGCCATAATGATATACTCCTTTTTCCTTTTATTCAACAGCCTTGTTTATAAGCTGAATAAATTTTTCTACTACTGAATCCCACTCATAATTCTGCTTTACATAGCGAAATGCATTTTTTGACATAGCATGGCAAAGCTCTTCGCTTTCAAGCATTCTGTCAAGTGCACCTTCAAATTCAAAAAAATTCTCATAATAAAGTCCTGCATTACTATTTATGCACAGCCTTCGCAGAGTATCACTTGCACCGTTTACCAGAAGAGGAACACCCATTGCCATAGCGCTTACCAACATCTCAGGAACATTCTCCTGATTCTGCGGCATTATAAATATCTCTCCGCCGGAAATTCCACTGAACTTATCCGTATCTGATGCAAAACCGACAGTTATTATATCTTGTCTGTCAGGTATATTGCAGCGAACCTCACCGATAAGCACAAGATTTATATTAGACTTAGTGTTTCTTCTCTTATACTCCATAAAATAATGTACAAGCTCATCGCAGCGTTTTGATTCATCAACCCGTCCGCAATAAACTATATATCTATTTCTTATATGATATTTATGATAGAATGCAGCTACATCCACGTTGTCAGGGATATCTGCCCCTGTCCCCACTACCTCGCAGGGAATGCCCTGAGTCTTAAAGCTTCTGCGTACAAGTATTCTTTCTTCATCTGTAAGGAAAATAAATCCTCTCGGCATTCGAAACATTTTCTGAAATGTAATAAACTGAAAATATGGGTCTTCCTCCCTGATAAGCGGCACAAGCACTGCTTTTCCCTCAGCCTCCGGCATACCTACCACTGTGAGATAATTCTTATAGCCCACAAATATTATTACATCATACTCCTGTCTGTGCCTGATGATATGTCTTATACAGTCGGGCGCAAACGGACCGTATTTCTCTATCCATATCTTTTCAACACCAAAGCTGCGTTTGTCGTTTTGACATTCTTCAAAATATGTCCTTGTATATGAATCAAGATTTGACGCTCTTTCATGCTCCGTTCTAAAACGATATACATTTACTCCTTTTATAATTTCATTTTCTCTTGCATACCAGTTGCGCCATGTTTTATCATCAAGGGCTTTTGTTGTAAGCACATCGATCTCATAACGCTGTGCAAGCTTTTCTGCCAGCTGCTTTGCATAACGTGCTTCTTCTCCTGTTACCTCAGTGCCGTACCTCGTACATACAAGTGCTATTCGTTTCATAAAGCTTATTCCTCTGTAAGTTCATTAAAAAATCTGATATATTTATCTGTTATCATATCCCAGGCAAAATTCTTTTTCACAAAGGCATTGCCCATTTTTCCAAGCTGAGAAGCCTTTTCCTTGTTTGCAGCAAACCACCTCATACAGCCTTCAAATTCATAATAATCCTTAAAATAAAGTCCGCCCTGCGCCTGTCTTACAAAATTCGCCGTAACAGTACATTTTTCATTTACAAGCACTGGTCTGCCGCAAAGCCAGCTTTCCATCATAACTATCGAAAAGCTTTCGTTTTTAGATGGCTGGCAAAGAAACTCTGCCGCCGCCATTGCATTGTACTTATCCTCACGATCAACGTATCCAAGATCAAGTATATATTCCTCTGCTCCCTCGGGAAATACTGTTTCTCCTCCGCCTATCAGTACAAGCATTACAGCGTCCTCCGGGTTTCTCATTTTATATTCAGCGAAATATTTTAGCAGGGTATCAACGTTTTTGCCGGTGTCCTTTCTGCCGGCATACAGTACAAACGGCATATCTATATAAAATTTTTCTCTGAATGCCCCGGCATTACCCTGTATTTTAGTATTCATCCCAACGCCTATACACGCCTGCTTTGTTTCCTGTAAATCATAAAGACGATTTGCAAGCTCCTGTTCAGGACGTGAATTGAATATCATACCCTTTATGTTTATATAGGTTCTGCGAAACATAAGCATATAGGCGTATCTCTCATCGTGCAGACACGGCATCATAACCGACTTATTCGGCGGACACGACAGCACTCCGAAAAATGTAGTGCCAAACATATATGGTATAAACACAAACAAATCGTACAAATGCTCATGCTCCTCAATATAGCTGCAAAGCGACGGACTGTTTATCATCTCTCTGAGAAAGATCTTCTCCTCTCCCAGCGTGACATTTTCACCTCGCATAAGCTTGCGGTTTATTCTGTTAAATGCGCCCGTATCTCTTAAGCGCACCGGAAATCGCCTTGTCGGAATGCCGCAGACAAGCGCAGTTCCCTCTGCATAATAATTGACATTCCAGTCAGAATCAAAGCTTTTAGCGCAGGTAGTGAGTATTTCCACGTCTACTCCTGCTGCTGCAAGATGTACAGACACCTCTCGAAGCTCCATTTCTGCGCCGCCCTTTATCTCCTCTCCGTACCACGGAATGACAAAAGCTATTTTCATTTATTTCACCGCCCTATATTCTTTTGCCCATAACTGCACGCTCTATACCGGCAAGATCACATTTGCAGGAAATACTGCAAAAATCATTCTCACGAAGAATTTCCATTACAGCCTCATGCTGTCCCATGCCTACCTCAAAAAGCAGTATACCGCCGCTTTTCAATGAACTTTTCCATATGTGAGTAAGCTCTCTGTAAAACATAAGACCGTCGTCGCCTCCAAAAAGCGCTGATGACGGCTCGAATGTTACCTCTTTTTGCAGCCTGTGCATATCATCTGCCGTAAGATACGGTGGATTTGCTGTTATAAGGTCAAGCTCAGTGTACTTTTTTGCTGTTTCGGCAAGCAAGGCATCAATACAGCAAGGCTCTATCTCCGACGCAAGTCTTGAAAGATTTTCCTTCAGATATCTAAAAGCCTCGGTAGACTTTTCTATTGCTGCACCATGCACTCCCTTTACATATTTTGCAACAGCAGCTGCAACACAGCCGCTTCCGCTGCAAAGATCGACATACTTTGTATTATCAAAGCCATCCCGTAAGCGTATCGCTTCTTCAACAAGGAGCTCTGTATCTGCTCTGGGAATGAGTACGCCTTTTCCGACCTTAAAGGTCATACCATAAAAATCCCATTCACCAAAGATATATTGAAGCGGCTCGCCGCTTGTTCTTCTTTTGCATATATCTGCCGCACTGTCTGTAATTTTCTTTGACAGCAGGGAATCATCAAGCATCGCAGAAGGATATGACCTGCCTGTCAAATACTCGATAATAAAGCCTGCCTCACCACAGGCATTCTCTATGCCACCCTCTTCAAGTTTTTTTCTAATTTCTCTGAAAAGTGACCTTGCATTCATGCTTTTCTCGTTACCAGCGGTCATCTTCCATATCCTCAGGGATACATGGCTTTATAGCAGCTATGGCACATTCTATCTGAGAATCGTCCGGTTCTCTTGTTGTAATCCTCTGTATTTGCAGACCAGGCCATGAAAGCGCTCTTGTAAATGCACTGTTGCTTCTTCCCGCAAGACGGATAAATTCATATGAAACTCCCACTGTTACAGGCAGAAGAAGTATGCTCACTACAGTTCTCAGCCATATTATTCTTATCGGTACAAGACACATTGCAAGTATGCTTACAATAAGCGTTATGAAAATAAAGCTCGTACCGCATCTCGGATGAAAACGGCAGTGCTTTCTTACATTTTCAACAGTAAGCTCATCTCCGGCTTCATGGCAAGCAATAGTTTTATGCTCTGCACCGTGATATTCATATGTTCTGCGAATATCTTTCATACATCCTGTAAGCGACATATAGAAAAGGAATATGGCTATTTTCAGTACACCCTCAAGCGCACTGCGCAGCATATTCACATCAGGTACAGGAGTGTAGTCGATAAGCAGACCGATTACAAGCTTTGGCAGGAACATAAATAGAAGAAGAGACACTGCAATGCCCACTACCATAGCAATTCCCATAATTACTCCGAAAAGCTTCTCTCCAAGCTTTTCCGTAAGCCACTTTTCAAATCGGCTCATTTCCTCTTCATTTTCCTCTTCATCATCTGTCATTTGCTTTTCAGCTGATTTCATAAGGCATCTGTAACCGTCCTTCATTGACGCTATAAAGTTAAAGCTGCCTCTCACAAACGGGCATTTTCTGTACCACGGCATATTTTTTCCGTTGTTTTCAGGCCATGTTTCAACATCTATAGTTCCGTCCAGCAGACGGCAAGCCATTGCGCCTGTATCTGCGCCTTTCATCATTACGCCCTCAATAAGCGCCTGTCCGCCTATTTTTGATCGGTGCTGCTCTTTGTTTTCATTATTGCTGTTTTTACTCATGATATGTCCGTTCCTTTCCGCTTACCACGCTATATGCTTTCTACGGCAGATGCTGTCTGGTCAAGCATTGCCGGCAGAGTTATGACAACACTTGTTCCCACTCCAAGTTCACTGCTTATCCGGAGCGTTCCGCCATGCATAGTAATTATCTCATCAGCAACGGCAAGTCCGATACCGCTGCCTCGCCTTGTCTGATTAGCCTTGAAAAATTTAGTTTTGACTTTCGGAAGATCCTGCCGGCTTATGCCAACACCGTTGTCAGTTACTATTACCTGTATCTTATTTCCTACTTCCTCCGCACCTATTACCACAGTACAACCCTCATTTGAATATTTTATTGCATTGTCAATTATATTTATAAATACCTGCCTTATCCTGTTTCTGTCACCGTTTACAAAGGGCAGCATATCAGGCTCATGATATATCATGCGGATATTCTCCCTTCTTGCCTTTTCAGCATATATAAGAACGGCATCTCCAAGCTCTGCCAGCAGATCCATTTTCTCTTTGCGGAGAGAAAATTTACCGCTCTGCATACGTGAAAAGTCCAGAAGCTCTTCGACCATTTCAGAAAGTCTGTCCGTTTCCTTGCGTATAACTCCGACTCCCTTTTGTACAGATTCCCTATCCACATTATACGAAAGTGTCTCCGCCCAGCCCTTTATTGCAGTAAGCGGCGTTCTCAGCTCATGTGAAACAGATGATATAAACTCATTTTTCATGGCTTCTGTAGATGCAAGTGCCTCTGCCATATTATTTATAGAATCGCAAAGATCACCTATCTCATCCTCAGTAGTTCTTTCTATACGCTCCTTGAAATCACCTTTGGCAAATTTCTTTGTACTTTCATTTATAGCAGTGATCGGCTTTACGATACTGTTTACAAAATAACGCCCTGTCATAAGCAGCATCAGCACAATAATAACACAGCACACAGATACCACCGCCATATAACCGGTCATTGCATCGTCAACATTTCTAAGAGAAGCTATTACCCTTATTGCGTTATATTCCGTACTTATTCCGGAAATATCCACGCTTATCGCCATCATCTTTTCGCCGTTTATTCTTCCGACCCAATAGCCCTCATCACCGTCCATAAGCGACTGATAATCAGGCATTTCTGCATTATCAGTCGGCGGAAATCCGGAGGAGGTAATCTGAACTCTTCCCTTGGAATCTATCGCCATAAGCTCCATTTTATCCTTGTCGGAGAAATTTTCAAGCGTACTGCGAAGCTCAGCTGAAAAATTTACATCTGAATCCTGCGCATATCGTGTAAGCACCGACGATACTGTATTTATTCTGATTCTAAGATACTGCTTTGCAGAATTGTAATGATATTTCTGAAGCGCATATACTACAGAAAGAGAAATAACAAGCAGGATCAGCACTATAAGTCCAAGGTTATTTATCATCCAGCGGCGGATAATGGTATTTTTCTTATTGCTTCGTCCAGATTTTTTTTTAATTATCATTCCATTTATAGCCGTAACCCCATATCGTAGTTATATACTTAGGGTTGGATGGCTCATCCTCTATCTTCATTCTTATGCGGCGGATATTAACATCAACTATTTTATCATCTCCGAAATAACCGTCACCCCATATATGGTCAAGAATACTTGCCCTGTCAAGCGCAGTATTCTTATTACTCAAAAAATACTCCATTATCTGGTACTCTACCTGCGTAAGCACAATAAGAACGCCGTTTTTAGCTACAGTCCTGCTCTTCAGGTTAAGCGCAAACGGACCACTTTGTATAATAGGAGATTTTTCAGCCTTTGTAAAGCTCATACATACTCTTCTGTATATTGCGTCAACTCTTGCCGTCAGCTCTGAAACAGAAAACGGCTTGGTCATATAATCGTCTGCTCCCATCATAAGTCCGCTGACTTTGTCCATTTCCTGAGAACGTGCGCTGAGCATTATGATACCCAGAGTGGAGCTTTTTTCACGAAGCTTCTTGCAGACTTTAAAGCCGTCGATACCCGGCATCATTATATCAAGCAAAACTATATCAAAATTTCCTCCTGCCGCATCAAACGCTTCAAGTGCATCCTCGCCGCAGCTGACATCCATTACATCATATCCTATACGCTTGAGGTTCATTACAACAAACTCACGTATTGCATCCTCGTCCTCACAAACCAGAATACGTTTCATAATCCAATCCTTTCTTTTTAAACAAACCGAAAGCAGGACAGAAGCTCACTCTCAGGAATATACAGGCTGTCCGCACTTTCACATACATTCATAAAATAATATGAGTTTCCTCTGGAATGAATCAAACTATAGCCATCCTCCAGAAATGAAGCCCTTTCGTCACGATCAGAAGCTACTCCTATACGCATAAGCTCCTGCATAGGCTCTGAAAGCGAGCCTCTATAATGATAAAATACAATATCACCCGTTATGCCGTCACTTATCGCTGTGACATCGGTCTGCCAGCTCCTTGGAAGCATAAAAGCATAGCCCTCACTTACGCTGTAGTAGCTGCGGTATTTTTCCACCAGCTTATCAGACTCTGCCGTCATCCACCTGGTAAGGCGAATGTTCTGGTCAGCAACATTACCCTCATAGCCGGGAAAAACAGTCTGTACAGGTATCTCAGGTGTACCGTCTCCGTCAATATCAAGTGTAAGACAGCCAACTGAACGCATTGTCTCAGATGCTGCACTTTCATCATCAGGAACATGAATAAGCTTCGTACCGTCAAAGCTAAAGAGCTCTGTCTGCATCGTTGTAACTCCTGTCAGCATATCTGCATAAACTACAGCAGATCCATCGTCAAGGGTATCGTACAGCACCTGACTGAATCCAGTACAGCTGCTTCTGAGCAAGAGCTGCGTCTTACGAAATTGTTTTTCTTCATTAGGAATATATACAGCAGCCTTGGCACCTGACGATGACGAATCTGCCTGCAAAACAAGCAGTTCCTTTAAACCGTCTCCGTCAAGATCGTGTATATCAAACAGGGAATACGCCGCAGCAAAATTCTGCACCAGCCCTCCTGTATCATAGTCATATACCACCAGCTTCTTATCAAACTGATCTACTACGGAATAGCCTATGACTATCTGTGCATCGGTATATGAGCCTATAGGTGATATTATGACCCTTTCTATCTCTGAACCTCCAGCCGGAACATCACATACCGAACTCCACGTATTGCCCCTTTTATCAAGAACATTCATACGCAGATTATTCTCAGTCGCTGAAAGACCCATCTTTGCATAAAATACAAGCGCTTCATTTTCTCTGTCCCCATCAAGATCGGATAGAATAAATGCAGAAAGATAATCTCCTGTCTTAGGATATTGCAGCTTTATATCCTTTCCGGCAGAATCCTGCAATGCCTGATATATCTGCTCCTGTTCCATTCCAAGACCCGGCGGAACAAGCAGCGTATCTATCGACGCACCAAAAGAACAGCTGCAAAGCAGCAGCATACCTGTCAATACTGCTGCAAGAAGCACTCTCTTCAGGCTCATTCTTCCTCTGTGCGGCTGCATAGCGGTATGTATTCCTTGCGCTTGGCAATAGTACGATAAGCAGGTCTTATGATCCTCTTGCCTGTAAGGATCTCCTCCATACGATGTGCTGACCATCCAACCATACGTGCTGTTGCAAACAGCGGTGTAAATAGATCATCAGGGATTCCAAGCATTCTATAAACAAGACCTGAGTACATATCAACATTTGCACAAACTGTCTTGTCAATACCTCTGACTGAACGCATAAGCTCCGGCGTAAGCCTTTCAATAAGAGCAAGAAGTCTAAACTGTGGTTCGATCTCATTTCCCTTTGCAAGATCAAACGCTTTTCTTTTTAGAATAACTGCTCTCGGGTCAGACAGAGTATATACTGCATGACCCATGCCGTATATAAGACCCGAACGGTCGCCCGCTTCTTTTTTGAGTATCTTTGTAAGATAATCGGCAACCTCGCCCTCATCTTCCCAGTTACTTACATGAGCCTTTATATCATCAAGCATTTCCATAACCTTTATATTCGCTCCGCCGTGTCTCGGTCCTTTAAGTGAATTTATAGCTGTAGCATAGGCAGCGTAAGGATCTGTACCGGAAGATGTAGCCACACGGCATGCAAACGTAGAGTTATTTCCGCCGCCGTGCTCTGCATGGATCGCAAGCATTATATCAAGAAGCTGTGCTTCTTTCTTTGTGTATTGCCGGTCGTTTCTAAGAAGAGAAAGTATCGACTGCGCTGTTTTTTCCTCAGGTTTCAGCTGATGCATGACCATACTTGCATTATCAAATTTATGCCGCTTTGTTTGATATGCACCGTTCATAAGATTCGGCATCTTTGCTATGAGATTCAGAGCTATGAGCATCTCATCCTGAATAGTAGTATTATCCGGGCTGTCATCATAGGAATATAAAGACAAAATGCTTCGTGCAAGCTTATTCATAATATTCTTAGAAGGTGACTGCATAATAGAATCAACAAGGAAGCCCGGCGGCAGCTCTCTGCGTATGCTCAGAGCATGTTCACAGTCTGACAGTTGCTTTTTAGTAGGCAGCTGTCCGAACAGTAAAAGGTGAACAACCTCTTCAAAAACGAATCTATCCTCTTTTTCAGCATTTTCCACAAGATCATTTATATCATAGCCTCGATAAATAAGCTCACCCGGTATAGGTGTACGCACACCTTCATCCATAATATATCCGTGAACGCTGCATATATTTGTAATGCCCGCAGCAACACCCGAACCATCGCTGTAGCGAAGACCTCTTTTTACATGATATTTATCATAAAGACTGCTGTCTATCTGAGAATAAAAAGCAAGCCGCTCACATAAAGATGTAATATCAAGATTTGCTTCTTCCTGTTCAAGCTTCAGATAATTTTTCAGCTGCTGATTCATTTGATTCATTTATCATAACCTCCATTATTTTCATACATATAATAATATTATACATTAAAATCATTTATCTGTCAACCTGCGATAAAGCAGTTTAAACGCAAATCAATTTTTAAACAGATCAAAATTATGTCAGGAGGCGCTGCCTCCCGACACCCTCTGCAAAAGGGACATTTTCTCGGCTGTCGCCTCAGTCATTGCTTCTGCTTCGCAGAG
>CAMWPG010000020.1 GCA_947176075.1 uncultured Ruminococcus sp.
TTTTAATACCAAAAATAAAACATTTATTTAACAAATAATGCGCTGTGGTAATAGTGCTGAAAAAGCTCCTATCAAATTGTATAATAAATACAATTTTTCGATTTGTATGTGATAAAGTTCTTGCAAAATCAAATATGATATGATATAATGTAAGAGTAATATCAATTACTATTAAATAATGGTCTGTTCTAATCATGATATTATTAACAGATTGCAAAGGAAGGGATAGAGATATGAAAAATTTAACCAAAGCAGCTGCCTTTTTTACTGCTGCAACAATTCTTTTCGGTGCTATGACTGTACCAGGTTCATCAGCATCCAGCGATGCTGCCGCTGAAAGTGCAAACATCGAATCTCAGATGAAGATCGGAACAATGGGCATCGCCGGCGGCGGCTTTGTATCAGGTATTGTTACCGGAAAAACCACAATGTATGCACGTACCGACGTTGGTGGTGCGTATAAGTACAATTACGATACCGGAAACTGGGATCAGCTGATGGATTTTATAAATGAAAATGATCGTGGATACCTCAGCATCGATGCAATGTGCATTGATCCTACAAATGAAGATAATGTATATATGCTTGCAGGCTGTGCATATTTCAGCGATGCAAGAACAGCAGTTTTTATTTCTCATGACGGATGCAAAACATTTAAGGAAGTCGATGTAACAGACATGATTCAGGTAATGGGCAACGGAGACGGCAGACAATGCGGCGAATCTATTGCGGTTGACCCTGATAATCCTAACATAATCTACTGCGGCGGCGATGTCGCTTCCGGTGATTCTGCGCTTATTATGAGCGAGGACGGCGGCGATACATGGAAGTCTGTAAAAGGCTATGACGATCTTGGTTTATATAAAAATACTGTAAAGTGGCCTACATGGACAGATCATATAGTACGCTGTATGACTGAGGGTGAGTACAATAATCACAACGGCGTAGCTTCTATTCAGATCTCAGAGGGCAAGGTTTATGTTGCATCCTCCGTAACAGGCGTTACGAACATTCACGTTGCTGATGTTGGCAAAGATAATTTTGAAGAGCTCAGTGCTGATCTGCCTACAGAAAACTTCCCGACAAGAATAAATCTTGATGCTGACGGCAATCTGCTCATCACATATATCAGCGGTCTGGCTTTCCAAGGCGCAACCGGCAGCGGCGCATATAAGTATAACCCAAAGACAGGTACTGTAACAGATATTTCTCCTACTAAAAACGGCTACGGCGCTGTGTTCAGCGATCCCGATGATGCAAATAAGCTGGTAGCTACAACCTGCGGTCTGTGGTATTCTCAGATGTGGCAGGCATGGAGCGATGATCAAGGTCCTGCTTGGGGCGACAGATTCTTCAAGTCTACAGACGGCGGACAGACATGGATCAGCATGACCCCCGGTAACACCACCAGTTGGGGTGGTCCTCTTGAGGCTGAATATCTCAATGACGGCGGCAGAGCATGGATCCGCAACAAGGCTATCCACTGGACAGGTGCTATCGTATTAGATCCTAACGACAAAAACAGAATTGTTGTTACATCTGGTAATGGTGTTTTTGCCTGCGACAACACATGGGATGAATGTCCTCAGTTCTACTTTGAAGCTGACGGTATCGAAGAAGTAGTTGCTCTTGATATGGTAAGTCCTAAGGGCGCAAATCCTTACTCTGCGATCGGTGACTATGATGGATTTGAGCATACAAGCAAAACTGAATCCATTCAGCATCAGCCGAATATGGGAAGCACAAGTGCTATTGCATACTGCCCTTCAAATCCTCTGGTAATGGTTCGTGCATCGCAGAATGATTCTACCACCTACTATACACTTGACGGCGGCAAAACATGGACAAAGATGAATGCACAGTCAACCGGAGGCAAGGCTGCAATAACCGAACTGGAGGACGGTACATACCGTATCTTCCGCACAGGCAACGGTAAGGGTGAATATACCGACGACTTCGGCGCAACATGGAAAAGCTGCACAGGTATAGACGGCAGCAGAGAGCTATGCTTCAAGGTAGATGAAAATAATCCTAAGTATGTATATGGCTACACTGCAAAGTACAATGAATACTGGTTCTATGATACTACCAAGAAGGAGCCTACATTTGAGGATGCACACTATATATTTATGGTAAGCGATGACTATGGCGCAACATTCAAAGCGCAGGATGTATGTAAATACGATCAGTGCGATGTTGCAAACAGAATCGGTTATCTCAGCGAAGGTGAAATGGTTCTGGGCGCAGGCTGGAACGGCGCATATCACGTAACAGATTTTGGCAAGAGCATTGAAAAGCTTGACAGCGTATTCTACTGCAAGTCTATCGGCTTCGGCGCTCCTGAAAAGGAGGGCGGCGTCAACACACTGTATATGTACGGTCAGCCAACAGAAAGCGATCCACAGGGCATTTATCGTTCTACTGACGCAGGTAAGTCATGGGTTGCTATAAACATAAATAAGCTCTATGGCGGTACAGGAAACGGTAACTTCTTAGTAGGCGATATGAATGAATTCGGTACTGTATATATGTCTACAGTAGGCTGCGGTATCGTTTATATGCAGCTTGATAAAAATACAGACCCAGACATCAAAACAACTACAACCACTACAGCAACAACTACTACAACAGATGATACCATCACAACAACAGCTGATACCACCACAACGGCTGATACTACTACCGTGAGTTCTAACTCAACAACAACAACAACTGGGAAAACCACGACTTCCACTACCAAGACAACTCTTTCAACTAAAAAGACCACTGAAACCACAACAAAAGGCACTACAGTTACAACAACTAATAATATTATAGATATTACAGACGCACTTTACGGAGACACTAACCTTGACAAATCGGTAAGTGTAGTTGATCTTGTTTATCTCAATAAGTATATTGTAAATATTATTAAATTCAACGATCAGCAGAAGCTGAATGCAGACTGCTTCTATGACAACGGTATTGATTCAAATGATGCAAGCGCACTTCTGAACTATCTTGCTCAGAAAATTGATTCACTTCCTGTAACAGAGTAAATTCAATAAGTCATATAAGGAGATGGGCAGACATATGGATCCGAATCAGTATTTAAACAAACATCGACCCATAAAAGAAACTGATCCGAAAAATACGAAAAATGCAATTCCCAATTCATTTAATGATACTGCGCCTGTACGTAAAAGACCTGTGCGTAAGGAAAATAATACCGGTAAGCTATATGTTTCAGGGAAACGGTTCTTTGGACAGATTCTCATAGACCACTGGGTAATACGCATAAACGGCGAACAGAAGGAACTGCCTTTCGGACAAAATAAACTTTCACTGGAGCTTCCTGCCGGCATGTATCTTGTAACGGCTTATACCCCGTATCTTGGTATGCACTGCATGAGAGCTACAGCGGATGTAGAGATTCGTCCCGGTCGTGTTACCCATATTTCCTATCAAACGGTATTCGACATATTTAAAAACGGAATCATGAAGCATAGCTTCCATTCTGTTAAATAATTTAAAAAACAAAAAACAAGCAGCTGCTGTGAGCAAAATCACAGCAGCTGCTTTTATTTTATAGTGAACGTCAAAAAGAATTTGACGTTCACTATAAATAATTGATTTAAATTGCCTCGCACATACGCTCACTATGTTCGCTCCGTGCGTATAGGCAAATAGCAAACTCCAAATATATTTGTCGTTTGCTATAAGAGCATATTCAGTATTTATCTTTTCTTAGGAACTGCATAAAGGTTAGTTTCCCATGCAGGAATATACAGCTGATGACGTATATAAATGTCATAATATGGATTCAGTGTTTTTATAAGCAGTGGCAGAGTGAAAATATCTTCATTACGGTGATAAAGCGACACCATAAGTCTCGGAGAATACTTCGCAATAGTCTGTGCAGAGCCCCAAAGCGCTTCACGTTCACAGCCCTCCACATCCATCTTTATAATAGTAGCGGGCTTGCCGTCAAGAATACTATCCACGGAACGTGCAGCTATTGACTGTCCAAGCGCTGATACGGCAGACTGCCTGCCCGCCTTAGTGGAAAATGGTACCTCTGTATCGGTACACCATGCCACTGCATTGTAAATGCTTACATAGGGCATATCGGCAGTATATTTGCGCAGCTTCTTGAAATTTTTGCGGTCAGGCTCAATGCCATACATACGGACATATTTCCCCTTTGTAAATGATAAGACCTCACCGATAGTATCGCCATTATACGCACCAAGATCAACATATGTTTCATTCTGCGTAATTTTTATAATATTGCGGTATATATCCTCTTTTGGAGTAGTCACCTCCATCAGATAATGTATCTTACCGCTGATCTTAAAGTTAATGATATTAGCATATACCTTACGTGAGAATTCATCAGCAAGCATATTATAAACTCGCTCTATCTCATCCTCATGTTCAAGACAATAGTCATAGGTAAACAGTCCGCCCCCTGCAACCGGAACATCCGGCACCAGCAGAGTATGACGCTCTGCAATTTCAAGCAGCTTATCTACCAGTGACTGATATCCTGCCGCAAACGCAAGTACGATAACAAAATCATCAACCTGTTCTTCGATTTCGGAAAGCTTCCGAACCCTGTAGCCTGCAAAAGAATGGCCTCTTACAAAATCATCGCTGGCGAAGATGCCTGCCAGAGGGATATTCTTTTCCCTGAAGACACGCATAATTTTCTCCGCACCATCGCCCATGCCATAAATAAAAATCGGACGTGCTTCTGCCTTGAGAACCTCCCAGACAGTTTGTTTTTCCGTAATAAATGAAAGCATGTTTAGGAACTCCTTTATCTATCTGTATGAATCCTTGTGCAGCATATATTTTCCGCTGCCGCTGACACCTCCATGCGGTCCATGTATTTTTGACCCTGCAATTTTCAGACAGGGCTCTTAATAAAAATAGAAATAAAATAAAATTTTGCTTACGCTTAAAATCACACATGATCTGCATGGTCGCAGTCTCCATCAGAATCGCCTGCCGAGCCTATCATATCCCTGCCGCGGATAGCGTATCTATCACGATACTGACTGACATACGAACCTATAAGGTCAGAAACCTCACGGGGACATTTGATGGAAACAACGTGCTTTTCGGGAGTATCCGCATCCTTACAGAATAAAATTATAGTACCGCAGCCAAATATCCTCTGCCAAATACTTCGGCTAAGACTTTTGTCCACTATCCGGTAAAGCTCAAGCTCATCCTCATGTACATTTAGAAAGCCTGCTCGTGTTATGAGCCTGTTTTCCGTAAGATAATATCTGGTAAATGAAATAGGCAGTCCAAATATTGTACGTTTCTTATCACTCCAGATATAATCTATCTGTTTATCCTTTTTAAGCATTGCGTAAACACTCCCTTTCCTTGTATATTAGAACAAGTTCTTAAATCAAAGCCTTATCACAGTTTTCGCTTCGCTTATCACAATTTTTTTATCAGTACCTGCAACTGATACTGTAAATCGTTTATCCGAAGCGGATGATGTGACAGTGATAATATCACCTTTTCGCTTTGCCGTGAGATGCAAAACGAGCTTTGCATTTATATCATATATATCTGCACCGGCACTTCTGCCATCAGCAAGACCAAATATAATGAAATTGGTATTCTCTATATAGTCATACTCAAAATTACCTTTAAAATCACCCATTGCTATAATAGAATTATTTTTTGCAAGTATGGGCATTTCCATATAGCTGCATCTGACTTTATGATATCTGCCGCCTTCAAAGCTTTTTCCGGTAATGATATCATACCATATTCCGGCTGGCAGATAAAATTCAACTGTACCCTCTTCATTAAATACGGGAGCACAAAGAAGATCATCCCCCAGCATATACTGCTGGTCAAGATACCTACAAGCTTTATCCTCTGTGAAATCCATTATCATAGGTCTCATCATAGGAATGCCTGTTATCGATGTCTTTACCGCCTGCGCATATAAATACGGCATTAGACAGCCTTTAAGCTTTGTAAAAAACCTAAGCACATCCACTGCCTCGTCGTCATATATCCACGGAACTCTGTATGATGCAGAACCGTGGAGACGGCTGTGAGTAGACATAAGTCCAAATGCACACCAGCGTTTATACACCGCAGCTGAGGAGGTATTTTCAAAGCCGCCTATATCATGACTGTAAAATCCGAATCCAGAAGAGCAAAGCGATAATCCGCCTCTGAGCGTTTCCGCCATAGAGGAAAATTCTCCTGCACAATCTCCGCCCCAATGTACCGGAAATTTCTGACAGCCTGCTGTTGCGCTTCTCGCAAAAAGACAAGCTTTGTTTTCACCATAAAATTCTTTTATAGTTTCAAATACTACCTTATTATATAAATAAGAATAATAATTATGCAAAAAAACAGGATCTTCGTCGCTGTAATAGCACGCATTTACCGGAAGTCTCTCGCCGAAGTCAGTTTTTACGGCTGTTATTCCCATCTCAAGCAGCTCACGGATCTTACCTGAAAACCACATCTGAGCATTTGGGTTTGTAAGATCCAATATCGCCATACCCGGCTGCCAGAAATCAGTCTGAAAAATACTTCCATCAGAATTTTTTATAAAATATCCCTTTTCCATGCATTCCTCAAAAAGGCACGAACGTTGAGATATATATGGATTTATCCAGCAGCACAGCCCAATACCACGCTCTTTAAGTCTTTTAAGCATGGCATTTGGATCAGGAAATTGTCTTTTATCCCACTTGAAATCCATCCAGCTGTATTCCTTCATCCAAAAGCAGTCAAAATGAAACATTTGAAGAGGTATATCACGCTTCGCCATTCCATCAATAAATGACATTACAGTTGGCTCGTCATAGTCCGTTGTAAATGAAGTCGACAGCCACAGACCAAAGGTCTCAGCCGGCGGCAATGCAGGCTTTCCTGTAAGCCATGTATAATTTCTTAAAACCTCATGCAGATCCTGACCGCCTATAAAGAAATATTCAAGCTCTTCTCCGGGCAATGTGAATGAAACCTTGTTTACAGTCTCACTGCCTACCTCAAAGGAGACATTCCCGGGACTATTGACAAAAATTCCATAGCCTTTAGACGTTATATAGAAAGGAACACATTTATAGCTTTTGTAAGAATTTGTTCCGCTGTCCTCATTCCACATCTCTACGGTTTGCCCATTTTTAACAAACGGAGTAAATTTTTCACCAAAGCCATATACACACTCATCGGCATCAATAGTCAGCTGTTCTCGTATATAACTTGTACCCTTATATTCAGGCATATCAAAATATCTGTCATCTCTGCACATTGCAATACGTGCATCTGCGTGACATCTGTTTTCTTCTATGTAAGATACCGCCTGTCCGATACTTCCGGTAAGTCTTTTATCATCTCTGGAAAAAGTGACCTCCCATGATCTTCCCTTCTTTATTTTCAAAACAGTACCACCGCATTTCATTTCAATGAAATCATCTTCTTCTGTTATCACAGGAATATATCCGGCGTTATTGCTAAGATCAAATTCAGGCCGTCTATAATATGAACCTTTATTATGGCGTATACTTATCTTAATTACATCAGGCGCAACGGCAGTGTATACGATCTCCAGACACACTCCGCCGAGAGTCATAGCACGATTCCATATTATATTTGACGTTGCAAAAACAGCAATGGAGCAGCATTCTACATCAGTTTCATATACCTGTACAGCATAGCTTATATCAAAACCTGTTTTATTAAGCCATGAGCCGTCAGAAAACTTCATTTTCATCACCTCCTATAATCAATTATATGATTTTAGAGGATATACCTTATACAATTATATTTTATACAAGCATATACATAATATATATTTTACCATAAAACAGCACCCATTGTCAATTATATTCCGTGAATTATTGCTTCTCACTTAAAAAAAGCAGCTTTTTATAGGATTTTTCAAATTTAAATTACATATTTGAGGATAAAAAAACGAAAATCATGTGATAAAAATGAAAGATTAAGGATAATTTATCAGGAGCTATTGCAATAGGAACTTAAAAATGGTAAAATTATAGTAAACGTAAAAAATAATTTGTCGTTTACTATAAAATGCAATATTTCAGCCTATAAAAAGGTTAGACTAATAAAAAAGGAGCGATCATATATGTACCATTTACTTATTGTTGATGATGAAGCAAATATTAGAAACGTTGTCCGTGAATACGCCGAATTTGAGGAATATGAAGTTACAGAAGCTGAGAATGGAATGGAAGCTGTAAAGCTTTGCCGTCAGCAGAATTTCGATCTTATAATTATGGATGTAATGATGCCGAGACTTGACGGATTTTCAGCTGTAAAGGAAATACGAAAAAAGGATAGCACTCCGGTAATAATGCTTTCTGCACGAGGAGAGGAATATGATAAGCTATTTGGCTTTGAGATAGGAATTGATGATTATGTGGTAAAACCATTTTCTCCAAAGGAGCTTATGGCAAGAGTACGTGCAGTTCTCAGCCGCCGCAGTAAGGCTTCTTCGTCAGAGATTTCTCATCAGAAGCTCAGCTTCAGCGGTCTGGAAATTGACCTTGCCGGACGTGAAGTGTATGTTGACGGTCAGAGAGCATCTATGACCCCAAAGGAATATGACCTGCTTTTCTATCTGGTGAAAAACAAGGGACTTGCTCTTACAAGAGATAAGCTTCTTGAAGAGGTCTGGGGCTACGACTTCTTCGGTGATGACAGAACAGTTGATACTCATATAAAAATGCTCAGAGGCAGCCTTGGTGTATACAGAAAATATATCGTTACGCTGAGAGGAATGGGTTATAAATTCGATGCTGAAGTTTAATATATTTCATCTTGGAAAAAATCTTTCCATACGTTTAAAGATATGGCTGTTCTTTATGATGCTGGTATGCATCGTATTTATACTTATGTGGATCTTTCAGGTGCTTCTGCTTGGACAGTTCTATGAAATAATGAAGGTATCGTCAATATCAAGAGCAACCCAAAATCTTGCTAAAACATATAATACAGAACTTTTCATAGACAAACTGCACGATGCAGCTATGAAAAACGATATGTGTATCGAGGTACTGAACGAAAGCGGCGCTGAAATAAACTACCAATGCATATTCAGCGGAAACTGTATGCTGCACAACGGCAGTAATGATATATACTTTTATTATATGGATTTGAAACAAAATGAAGGAGAGGAAATTTACAGAAAACTCTACAACGAAACAATGCAAAGCGAAATGATAATATACGGCTGTCCTCTATACAATAATAACAATGATATAATCGGATATCTCATTACAAATTCACGTCTTGTCCCTGTTGAAGCAACACGTCATATACTACAAAATATAACAATGAATATAACCATAGCGCTTGTGCTGGCAGGAGTAGTTCTTTCAGCATATGCTGCTGAAAATCTCGGTGCGCCTATAAAAAGACTTAACAGCTCTGCAAGGCGGCTTGCTCAGGGCGATTATACAGCAAGCTTTACAGGCGGCGGCTGCGCAGAGGTAGATGATCTTGCAGATACTCTGACATATGCAAGCCTCGAGCTTTCAAAAACTGACGAAATGCAGAGAGATCTTATTGCCAACGTTTCCCACGATATGCGCACACCTCTAACTATGATGAAAGCATATGCCGAAATGATCCGTGACCTATCAGGAGATAATCCTGTAAAACGTGAAAAGCATCTCAATGTGATAATTGAAGAAACAGACAGACTTTCTCTTCTTGTAAACGATATGCTCGACCTATCAAAACTGGAAAGCGGCACTCAGAAGCTGGAGCTTCAGACAATAGATATAAGCGAAAAGCTTTGCGAGATAGCAAACAGATACGAAGGATTGTCAGACAAAATGGATTATCATTTGATATTCACTGGAGATTCACCTTATATGGTTTACTGTGACAGCGGAAAAATAGAACGTGTCATATGCAATCTGCTTAACAATGCAATAAATTACACATCCAAAGAGGATAGGACAGTATATTTACGACAAATAAATCGTCCCGAATGCGTTCGAATTGAGATAACCGATACGGGCGACGGCATTGAGGAGGACAAGATAAAGCTTATATTTGATAAATACTATCGCTCAGAGAATCACAAACGTGAGGTAGTAGGCACAGGGCTTGGATTATCTATAGTCAAGGCTATACTGAAAATGCACGGATATAATTACGGTGTAAACAGTAAGATCGGTGAAGGTTCAACATTCTGGTTTGAAGCGAATGCGGCAATTATGAATGATGAAGCTCAACCTAACAAAGTATAAAATTCATACAAAGCTCTATTTAGACAATGATATTTTAATCTAAAAGAGGTCTGCAATTTTTAGCAGACCTCTTTGTGTGTTATTTATATTTATAAATATTTTCACTCAACTATTACAGAAGGCCAGCTGCATTCATCGCATAAGCCTTCAAAATGAGTGTAGCATCAGTAATATCTATTTTTCCATCAAGGTTTATATCAGCCTTTTCATTAGTATCAACAGAAGCCTTATAAATACCAGTATCAGCAGCATTCTCTGCATATATCTGGAGAACTGCTGTAGCATCGCTGACTGTTACCTGCTTATCATTGTCTACATCCATATAATCACTTATGTTCCACTGCAAATCATAAAGTTCCTGAATTGTTTTTATATTTGCTTCAGGGTGTCTTAATACATAAAAATCATATTCTAATAAAGAACGTTCAATTTCTGGAGTAATAATAATATAAAACTTGTTTTCATCAAAGCACGGCACTCCAGCGCCCAGTTTTCTATAATATTCAAGAATGCAGTATGCATCATATACATCAATATCACCGTCAAGGTCAATATCAGCTTGAATATCCTTTTCGCCAAAATCAATTTCTGGATCGATTTTTTTAATTAATACCATACGCAAAACTGTAGTACAATCTGGAATTTCAACCCTGCCATCTTCATTAATATCGCCAAACTTATACTCCTGATTTTCTGCAATAAGTGCAGCGTCTGCTGCGTCAACAGTACCATCACCATTCATGTCAGCTAAAGCTAACTGTTCATTATTCAGATCAAGCTTTAATGTTTCATCTGCATACTGAGATACTATAGCTGCATCTCGTCCGGTGATAACACCGTCCATATCAACATCGCCCTTTGCAAATCCTTCAGCAAAAACAGATGTCATTGGCAATGAAAGTGCAGTAAGTGTCATTGCAGATAAAAATACTGTTTTTTTCATAAAAATACCTACTTCCTAATTTTAATTTTCTTGATTTAAACTTCCTCCAATTGCTTATATAAAAGCTTACTTTTATTTATTATACTATATATAAGATATAAATGTCAATATTTAAGTTGCATATTTTTGTGTAAAAAATATAATTTCATCTAACAATATGTATATAACAAGGCTCATCTTATTAAGATGAGCCTTGACTTTACATTATACAAATTTAGTCTGCTACATAAGGCAGCAGTGCAACGTGTCTTGCTCTCTTGATAGCAGAGGTCAATTCACGCTGGTGATATGCACAAGTGCTTGTAACTCTTCTTGGAAGAATCTTAGCACGCTCTGTCATGCACTTTTTCAGCTTAGCAACATCCTTGTAATCGATTCTCTCTGCACGATCTGCGCAGAACATACAAACCTTCTTACGGGAACGCTTATTATTTCTTGGTGCTCTTTCCATTTTTAATATCCTCCTTATCTGCCAAATTGCATTTTTAAGGTTAGAAAGGAACCTCGCCGTCGCTGAGTATCTCCTCAAAATCTCCCAGATCTCCAAGCTGTACCGACTGCTGCGGAGCTGCCTGTGGTGCAGGAGCTGCTGGCTGAGAATAGCTTGGCTGCTGATAGGTTGCCTGATATCCGCCATTATTCTGCTGTCCATATCCTCCGCCTTGTGATGCACTCTTGCTCTCACCGAAAGATACGTTATCCGCCTGAACATCCATAGTATAATGCTTTACGCCGTTCTGGTCTGTCCAGTCATTATTTCTAAGGCTGCCCTCTACAATAATCATGCTGCCCTTATGGAAATATCGGCTTACAAACTCAGCCGTCTGTCTCCAGCAGGTAACGTTTATAAAATCAGCCTCACGCTCGCCCGTCTGCTTATTGGCAAACTGACGGTTTACCGCAATTCGAATACGGCAAGTGGCAACACCGCTTGGCGTCTGGCGAAAATCAGGATCAGCACAAAGTCTGCCCATCAAAATAACCTTATTCAGCATATAGATCCCTTTCTGTTGATTTCACTTGTTACTTATGCGGCAACGGTTACCAGAAACCGCAGTACGCCGTCTGTGATGTTCAGTACACGCTCCAGCTCAGCCGGGAAATCCGGTACAGATGTGAATGTGTACAGTGCATAGTAGCCATCCGGCTCGTCATTGATCGGATATGCCAGCTTACGCTTACCCCATTCGTCAACGTTCTCCAGAGTTGCAGCACTCTCAATCTTAGCCTTGAACTTAGCCACCAGCTCCAGTGCAGCATCCTCTCCGTTTGCCAGGCTATATACAGCCATCAGCTCGTACTTTTCAGTCTTCTTTGCCATTTAAATACACCTCCCTTTGGATTTCGTCTGTGCTTTATATTAATGCACAAACAAGGATAACACATCTATTTTACCATGTCTGTCCATTCTTGTCAAGTATTTTTTCATTTTTTATTACTTTTGGAGAATGCTCTCCCAATCTATATCTATTCCTGCTGCACAACTTGCATAATACTCAAGAGCAGCAGCAGCATCGCTTATATCTATGTTCCCATCACGATTTATATCTGCGGCGTCACTATTCATATCAAAATTTACATCAATTATTCCAGCAGCTTCTCCTGCATACATTTTAAGAATACCGGCAGCGTCAGTTATATCAATAGAAGCATTTCCATCAAGATCACCCATCGCATGAAATTTCATGCCATAATCTGCCAAACGATCCCATACGGTATCCTTATATGCATAGAATGTACAGGTATATTGTGCAAATGCATCTTTTGAATCACCGAAAAGATTTTCAAGCTCTTCCAAAGTCATATTTCCAAGAGTAGTATCGGTTCCAATAAAATCTACATACGGCGAAAAGAATACCTTATCCTGTACATTTCTAAAATATGAAAATTCCCAAAAATTAAATCCAGTAATAGAATCAGGCAATCTCATAGTTTTAAGTTGCGGAAGCTCCCATACAAAATCAAAGTTTGTTATTCCTTCCTCTATGACTATATTCTCAATAAGCATTGAAGTTGCATCATTCTGCCACGGATAATCCGGAGTATCATCAAATAAACCGAATGTATCCATATAGCCTGTTCCGCTGATAGTCATAATACCGTCACCGCTGAGTTTTGCCCATGCATCCTCGCCACACTTAATGTCAAACAAGTTTTCGGCTGCAAAAGCAGGCATACTCATTGCAGCAGCCATTGCTCCTGAGATCATAATTCCTATTAGTTTTTTCATAATAATATCCTTTCCTTCTTAAAAAATTTACAGACTCCATCCACCTTGATGTCTGCGACAATATTGTAACATATTCGGAACTTTTTGTCAATAGTTCAACATAATATTTTCAGTCCATAAGCAAATGGACATACGCAAATTAAAATTATTTCTTGACTTTTTTCTAAATATATAGTATACTGGAAAGTATATACAAAAAATTATTTTATTCCAGAAAGGACTTGTTATAGATATGCTGCTTGACAGATTTTTGCCTCGTACTGATTTTGACAGCTACGAAGATTTCAAGGAAAATTACAGGGTAAATGTCCCTGAGGATTTTAATTTTGGTTTCGATATTGTTGACGAATGGGCAAAACAAGAACCCAACAAAATGGCTCTTGTCTGGTGTGATGACAATGGAAACAGAAAGAATTTAACCTTTACTGATATATCTAAGCTTTCAAATCAGACAGCTAATTATTTCAAAAGCATAGGAGTAAAAAAAGGCTCTGTTGTAATGCTTATACTTCGCAGACGCTGGGAATACTGGATATGTGCAGCTGCGCTTCATAAAATGGGGGCGATCCTAATCCCGGGTTCATTACAGCTTTCTAAGAAAGATCTTATATACCGTGGCAACAGCGCAGAGATCCACACAATGGTATGTGTGGACGACCCATATGTTATAGAACAGGTAGAAGCTGCAGAAAAGGAAGTTCCAAGCATTGTCAACAAGATCATCGTAGGAGAAAAAAGAGACGGCTGGAGAAGCTTTTCAGATGAAGTGTATAATTTCTCAGATCAGTTTCCTCGTGCTACAGGCAGCGATGCAACTAAAGCAGATGAAACAGCTCTTGTATACTTTACATCAGGAACAACTGGCAACCCTAAAATGGTTCAGCACAATCACACTCATCCGCTGGGTCATATCGTTACAGCAAAATACTGGCAGCAGGTTCAGGAAAATAAGCTCCATATGAGTGTTTCCGATTCAGGCTGGGCAAAGTTCGGATGGGGAAAAATATATGGTCAGTGGATCTGCGGAGCAGCTATTTTCTGCTATGACTTCAAAAAGTTCGTACCGACTAAGCTTCTGAAAATGATCGAGATATATAAGATCACTACATTCTGCGCACCGCCTACTATGTATAGATTTATGCTTCAGGAGGATGTAGCTTCATATGATCTTTCAAGCGTTCAGAATTTTACCACTGCCGGTGAACCTCTCAATCCTGAGGTTTACAATCAATGGAAAAAGCTTACAGGAAAAGAGATACGTGAAGGCTTTGGTCAGACTGAGGGCAGCGTTCTTATTGCTAACTTCCCATGGCTTACTCCAAAGCCCGGCTCTACCGGAAAGCCTGCACCGCTTTATGACATTCACCTTATCACAGAGGACGGTAAAGAGGCTCTGCCTCATCAGACAGGCAGCCTTACTATATGTAACCTAAACAGATATTATCCTACAGGACTTTTCACAGGCTATTATAAAAATCCGGAAATGTCCGCACTTATTCTCGGCGGCGGCGAATACTGTCCTCACGATGTTTTCAAACCTGATGAGGACGGCTACTACTGGTTCGTTGGCAGAAACGATGATGTTATTAAATGCTCAGGATACCGCATAGGTCCATTTGAGGTTGAAAGCGCACTGGTCGCACATCCTGCTGTTATCGAATGTGCTATAACTGCAGCGCCTGATCCGATAAGAGGTAATGTCGTAAAGGCTACTATCGTACTTGCACGAGGATACAGTCCAAGTGATGCCCTCACAAGAGAGCTTCAGGATTTTGTAAAGAAGAATACAGCCCCATATAAATATCCACGTATCATCGAGTATGTAGACGAGCTTCCAAAAACGCTTGGCGGCAAGATCAAACGTGCACTGATACGAAAGGAAAATTTTGAAAAAAAATAAGCACGGTAAATTTAAGGAGCGGTATGAAAAGTATATATTTAATTTGCAATCTGCGGTCAGGAATGACACTATCAGCGCTGCCGCTTACTAAAATTATAGATATGTTTACAGGAGCAGATTTTGAGGTAACTGTTCATCCGACACAATGCAAGGGCGATGGTGCCAAAATGGCAAAATATGCCTGTGAATCTAATTTTGACATGATCGTATGCTGCGGCGGAGACGGCACTCTGAATGAAGTCATAAGCGGATGTATGACTGCTCAAAAGGCTGTCCCTATAGGATATATCCCTACAGGCTCAACAAACGACTTTGCAAGAAGTCTTAACATCCCGAAAAATTCTATTGAAGCGGCAGAAACTATAATAAATGGCTCGGCGAAATGCTGTGATATAGGCATGATGGGAGAACAGTATTTCACATATATTGCAGCATTCGGCGCATTTACCGAAGTATCGTATCAAACTGCGCAGCCTATAAAGAATGTTCTCGGTCATTTGGCATATCTGCTTAACGGAATGCTTAGTCTGCATAAAATAAAAGCGTCACATATGCGTATAGAATATGATGGCAATATCATCGAGGATGAATTCATATATGGAATGGTGACAAACTCTACGTCTGTAGCAAAGCTCTTGTCTATGCCTGATATGGAAAGAGACGACGGACTTTTTGAGACTACTCTTATCAAAAAGCCTAAAAACCTTGTTGATCTTCAGCATATTATCACAGGGCTTACCAATTTTCAGCTTGGAACTGAACGGGAATATTTCTATCATTTCCGTTCATCAAAGATATGTATAACTTGTCTTGAGGACAATCCTGTACCTTGGACGTTAGACGGTGAATTCGGCGGAAATAAAGCGGTGAATGTGATAAAGAACCTTAAAAAAGCACTTAAATTTATACTTCCGCTATAATACAAATTTATTTGAATTTCATAGCACATTAGTTTATTCGCTCACACCGTGCGTATCAACAAATATCCAACTACAAATAAACTTTTCATTTATATAAAGCAAGGACTGCTGCATATTAACGCAGCAGTCCTGTTTTGTTTTATTTTCAAAATTGTATCAGACAATAAATCCGGCACTGCGAAATGCATCTATCGCACTGCCAAGAATTTGTGCATTTGTCTTTGATACAGAATGCAGAAGAAGGATCTCTCCACCGTGTGCGCTATTTTTCAGACCTTCAAGTGCAGATACAGGATCTGGCTGTGAATCGGTCTGCCAATCCACGTAAGCATAGCTCCAGAACAGTGTTTTGTAGCCTGCTTCGCTTACCAGCGCTAAGCTGTCCTCAGAATACTCTCCGCAGGGAAAACGAAAATACTGCATCTCATATCCATATTCATCAAGAACATAATCATGCAGTGTCATTATTTCCTGCTTTGCCTCTTCGCAGTTGAGCTTAGGAAGACTTGCATGGGTCATACCGTGATTTCCCAATACGTGTCCTTCATCGATCATTCTTTTTACAAGTGCTGATTCCTTTTTTGCATAATCTCCTGTAAGAAAGAATATCGCTCTTACATTCTTTTCCTTTAGCGTGTCCAGTATATCCGCTGTATAGCCGTTTTCATATCCTTGATCGAAGGTTATTATTATCCTTCGATTATCAGGAGTCATGGCGTAAGCATTATACTCTCTATATCTGTCATTAAATGAAACTGCGTCACAGGGACAGTTTTCACTATCCACTGATGTCCCTTGTCCATATCCGACAACAGTATTATCAGCCATAACGTTTGGTGCTGCCTGCAAAAGCATAACAAACGTCAGAATAGCTGCTGCTGTGCGCTTAATGCGACCATTTGTCATATCCCCGATGCTCCTTCTGCGGATCTCTCCGCAATTACAGTATTACCGAATCGAGACTGTACATACAAGGAAAAATATTCAAAGAAAAAGCACCGAAGCCAAAAATGCGTCGGTGCGAGATATCAGCTGTTTATATAAGCCTTTACCAGAACCTGCAAAAGCTCATCTCTATCGATGCGACGGATAATGCTTCTTGCATTGTTGTATGTGGTTATGTATGTCGGATCCTCAGACAGGATATATCCAACAATCTGATTCACAGGATTATAGCCTTTCTGAACCAGTGCGTCGTAAACTATTGTCAGGTTTCTCTTCATCTCGATTTCTTTTTCATCGTTGACCGAAAAGGTCATTGTCTTATCATACATTGATATCCGCCTCCTTAAAATTTTTCATATTAATATTATACCCTATTTCGCTCAAATATACAAGTGCTTTTCAATAGTTTTTTCTTAATCGCAACCGATTTTGCCGTTTTAATCTATTTTACAGCTTATTATTTGTATATATTTAACAAAATAAAAACGATCCGACAGCGCCTTTGCCGCCGGATCGTTTGCTTTTTTATACTAATCCTTGAAACTTAAATAGACAAAATTGAGAGCAGAAATTTTGTCAGGCAAGAAGAACACCGCAAGACAGGCTATCGCCTGTCGAGGATATTCGACACAGCATGACGGAATTTATGCCGCAAGTTTATCTATTGTTGTTTTAGGAATTAGTATTAGCTATTAGAACTTGCAGCCATCCGGACCGCATGCACTGCTGCGTTTTACAAAGCTCTTGCAGTCCGTACATTCAGGTACTGTAGGATTCTTTTCGTGTGTGCCAACATGAATGCTGTCAAGAACGCAGTAATTCTCTGACACCATATTATGCTGACACTGGCTTACTGTACAGTTGATACAAGGATTTTTACGTGTTTCCATAATAAATACTTCCTTTCATATCTGCCGCTAAACGGCTTGAATATATTATATACTTATCTTACTCGTTTATACACATAATTTTATTTTTTCCTTTTCAATCGCTTTTCAGCCGGATATCACAATATTTACACAATGTAGGAGTATACTATAACCATGCTCTTGAAAGAGAGCAGATAACATCCTCTAAAGTGCTTTTACATTTACCCCAGTGTAAGAGCAATCCCCAATAATCCCTATATCATTGCAGCTGCGCCTCTACCCCGAGGCGCTGTGCTGCCATGAAAATACCGGAAATAAAAATATTGACATATTCCACCCTTTCAAATAAAATTATTAGAAAAAGCAGCCAAGGTTAATCGGCTGCTTTTTCTGTTAAAATTTGAATTATCACTCAACTATTCGCACCTACAGCTACAGCTTCTTTTTTCTTAGTATCATTGTCTTCTTTGCTGCTTTCTGCAAGCTGCACTTTATATATCTGCTTCATGACATATTCAGTATTTCCACGATAAAATGTTTCCACTGCATAACGATTGTGTTCCCCTATCTGCTCACGAAGTCTTCTGTCCTCAGTAAGCGCCTCTATTCCGGCAACAAATCCGGAAATATCTTTCGGTTTGCAGCAGAAACCGGTAACGCCGTTCTCCATAAAATCCTTTATTCCATGTACATTTGATGTAACAAGCGGCAAGCCTGCCTCCATTGCTTCAAGTGCCGCTATGCCTATTCCCTCGTCCTTTGACGGCATACAGAAAATATCACAGGCATGAAGCATATTTACAATATCATCCCGATGCTTCGTAAAATGCACTCTATCCTCAAGCTTTAGTTTACGTACAAGCTTGTACAATGAATCGATGCTGTCTCCTCCGCCGCATATTACATAATGTATTTCAAGCATTCTCAGACGGTTAAGTGCTTTCAGAATAACAGCATGATTCTTATTCTTATTAATAGCGCCGACTGTTATAAGGGTAACAGCATTCTGAGGTATCTCCATAAATTCCCGCATCTGTATGCGGCTTACTGTAGGCGCACGAAAGCGATATGGATCAAGCCCTATGCCCGGTATACGGAAAATACATCTTACATTGAAATTCTTTTTGGCAAGCTCATAGTCCTCACAATTGCAGCATATGAGCGCCTGTGCATATCTGGTTACCTTTTTAAGCTCCGGCAATAATCTCATTCTTTTAAACGCTGGCACTCCCTTATATACAGGGAAGCCATAAGAAGTGCATATAACGGGTATACGATACTCTTTTGCCATAGGTCCTGCACATTTAAGACTCGATAGTGTAAGACAGTGTATCAGATCATAGTCATATCGTTTCAGTATTTTGTCAAGATCTTCTAATGCTGCATTCTGCTTTCTAAAAGCATTTTTTGATAAAACAAATCTTATCTGCAAACAGGTTATACCGGCATCTTTAAGCTCACTTACAAATGAATCAACTCTTTCTGTGGATGTAGTATTACCAGAAATAAAATTGCAGCCAACGTGTATATCACAGTCCATTTCAAGCAGTAGGTTAAGATTAGAACGATTATTCAGATCCTGAATAGATGTCGTATCTGAAAGTATCAGAACACGTTTCATAGGTATGACTCCTTTCCGAAAAATTATATTGTTTATAGTATAACATATTTACTGAATAAAATCAACTAAAAAATTATCCGGCAGCTTATGAATAAAGCCGCCGGATATTTTTTCTTATTCTGCTTGATAAATTATATATTCCTTGAAATGCTCTGTACCATCTTCGTCCCAATAATGAGTGTATTTTACAACCTTGTCGATCTCGTTCAAGCTTACAGGATTGCTATAACAATGTACCGAACCATCACAAAAATCACTTGCTGCGGAAGATGTGCCATAGGAATATGCAAAGTTTTTATAACGTGTTCCTTCTAAAATGTATTGACCATCTTCATCTGTTTCAACATCATCAAACATTCTGAATTCATCTGCAAAAACTGTTCCGTCTTTCATGAAAACTGCATTGCCGCACATTTCCTCCTGCGAAAGATTAAATTCATCCTTATATGGATCATAGTCATGATCCTTAGAAAGGTATATAGATAAATCGTCCAGAATACAAACATTATCATCCGTCTCAATAGTAAACGGTTCAGACATCGGCTCTGCAATAGGAATATCCGCTGACCAGCCACCTTTTAAAGCCGACCGTTCTTGTTCATAATATTCCTTTCTTGTCTTATGTCTAAGTTCATCGAAATCATTCTCACGCTGGAACTGCTTCCACTCACTAATATCCATATCATCTGTGAAATACTTATCTCTCAATTCATCATCAAGCTCAATCATTTTTTTCTGAATAGATGCCTCCTGCTGCAATGTATAAACACCCGCAAAATCAACGTGCAGTGATGCCCCGGCAAGCTCTGAGTCTACCATATAATAAGTCAGATAATAAACATTATCCTCCGTTTCGCTCTTTTGGAATGGCTCTGAGATATGACCGTTGTAAACTGATCCTTTTGTTGATCCATCTTTCAATGTAAACGTAAAATACGGAAGCATACACATATCATCAGTTATGACTGTTCCGTCAAGCACTGTTAAGCGGAAGCTGAGCATTAAAGTGTTATGATCATTGTATAATCCCAGCAGCTCTATTGTACCGGATTCTGTCTGAGTAAAGCTAACATCAGGGCATGTGTAATATGACTGCATCTCGTCAATAGCTTCCGGCAGCTCCATATTTACCGCCGGTAAGCTTTTATCCAGAATTGCATCTTGTATATCAGCCTTTGATACGGATTGGAAAAACTCATACATCTTTCCGGAAACTGCACCTGCTGTAAGCGTTCCACCGGCAAGAACTGCCGCTGCTGCGATAACTCCAAACAAACGATATGAACGGCGTTTTTTATTCTGTACAGGGTGAATATCAGCCATTTCAAATACTCTGTCTGCAACCGAGCTTGTCTCTATCAGCTTGCCTTTAAGCTTAGGAAGCTCCTGCAAATCGTCATTGTAGTGGTCAAAAATGTCATATAGATTCCGTTTCATAAGTATACCCTCTTTCTATAAGCAGTTGTTTCAGTTTCTTTCTTGCACGGTGCAGACGCACCTTGACGGCTGAAGAAGAAAGTCCCATTTCCTCAGCTATTTCAGAAGTCTGCTGATAATAGTAATAATAACGTATAAGCACCTCGCCGTCCTGTTTTGAAAGTGATGATATTGCATCACGAAGAGCTTCGGCAAGGAGCGTATGCTCCACCTCCTCCTGTAGATCCGCAGCTTCGATCACCATTGTATCCTCAAGCGGTACCGCTTCCTTCTGACTTCGCAGACGGCTTTTGGCCTTATTGCGTGCAATGGCTGCAAGATAGGGCTGCACCTTACCCTCCTGCATTTTATCTGCTGTACGCCATGCTGCAAGGAAAACATCTGCTGTCAGCTCCTCGGTATCATCTTCGGTAAGAATACCTCTTCCGATATTTCGTATGATCGCCGCTACGTAGCATTGATAGGAATCTATAAGTTTCCTGAGTGCAGTCGAATCTTTTTCCCGTAGCTGCTGCAAAAGCACTCGTTCTCTCATTGCCTTTAAAACCTCCTTTCTTTTGGTTTTCACTTAACATAACGCAAGAAAAGGAAAAAAGGTTACATTTTTTAAAATAAAAAACTGCTGTATTGAATTTGTACAGCAGTCTTAAAGAAATATTCTAATATGTTTTCTCTGGGAACAGAGCTTTCATATCCTGTGGCAGGTCAGCTTTTACAGTAATTATCTTACCGCTTTCCGGTTCAGTAAATTCTGCCATATCACAATGCAGCGCATGACGGGAAATATCTTTCGATGCTTCTCCGTATAATTCATCGCCTGCCAGCGGATATCCTATATACGCCATATGCACTCTCAGCTGATGTGTTCGCCCTGTCTCTGGAATAAGCTTTACAAGAGTGTATCTTCCGTTTGAATAGATCGGTATGTAACGTGTAAACGCAGATTTACCGCTGCTGTTTACACATCTGAGCATAACTGAATTTTCCTTGCGTGCAATGGGTGCATCTATCGTGCCGCATTCCCGCAATTCTCCCATTACTGCCGCTGTATAACTCTTTTTGATCTTCCCCTGTATAAATCCAGCTCCATATGCGGTAAGCGCAGCAATGCACACTCCGCTTGTATTCCTGTCAAGACGTGTTATACAACGAAACGGCAGTCCTGTAAATTCCGCTGCAAAAGCATTTGCAAGAGTATCTGTATAATGCCCGTGCGACTGATGGCACGGCATAAACGGAGGCTTGTTATATACAATAATATGCTGTCCTCTGTAAAGCACCTGCACATTCAAGTCATTATTCGGCAAAATGCCGCCCTCTGTATCCGGAGATATCAGCACGATCTCATCTTCCGGATATACTGTATCTACTGTTCGGATATCAGCTCCGTTTCTGAGTATCGTTCCTTGATATTTGCATTTTGCAAGAAGCCGCCTGGATACCTGCATATCACGTCGAAGAAAAGTCTCCAGCTTCAAAGGCTCCTTTGTGCATACTGTAAATGTCAGCTTGCTCATTGTAACATTCTTCCTCCTGCTTCTGATGTTGCCATTCAATATATCGCACTGAAAAATATGAAACTAATGTTTGTACAGATACGGGCAGCAAAAACGGCAGAATAATACTCCTAAGATTTCTTAACATAACGCCTACAGCAAATCCATACTGCCCCGAAAGCATTTTTGCACATCTGCATATACTCTTCCATGCTCCCAGAGACGGATCACCAACGCTTAACACCTCTGCACCGGCAAAACATATAAAAAGTTTAAGCCTTAGCCAAAGTATAACTACAGCAGCAGGAATTGCCTGAAACGCCATCAGAAGCCTGTATACACTTCTATTGTCAAAAGAATCTGTACTTATCAGCCAGAATCCTAAGAAAATGACAGATGCGAAAATCAGCCGGCTTACAAATACTGCAAGTTCTTTAAAAAAATATATCCTTAAAAGTACACGATGAATGCTTCTTTCATATCCGCATGGCAGCGATATTCTCACAATGCAGCGCCTTATTACCGCTGCTCTGCTGCGCACGGTAAGGAGAATTGTAAGCATTTTCATAATAAGCCTTGCTCCGCACCAAATAAGTATGGCTGCAAGCGTAAAATAATATCTGCACAAAAAATATGCCCCTGTAAGGCTAAGAACAAGATATACAAGATAAACCGCCGATATGACCAAAATCGGCGATAAAACCTCTATATATCCGCCTTTTATGGCAGTTTTGGAAAAACGGTAGAGCTGTCTTTGCTTCATTGCGATGATACCTCCTGTTATATAAGAGCCTGTTTAGTATCTTTTTTCGCACATCTTTTTGGTAAATTTTGCCGATGACTTCGTTAAAAATCCTTGTAAGGCGACAGCCTGCTTGCGGATTTTTGCCTTGTC
>CAMWPG010000021.1 GCA_947176075.1 uncultured Ruminococcus sp.
ATTAACACCTGCATATAATTATCCTTATTATATATTATATCACTTTTACCAAAAAATGTCAATAAAAAAACATGGTAATTCTGCTACAGATTCTGTGCTATTTATAATATTATTTTGTGTTTTTCTACAAATCATCCACCCATAGCTGAGCTAAGAGAAGCATATACCCCTCCCTTTCTTACAAGCTCGCTGTGAGTCCCCTTCTCTATGATACATCCCTTATCCATAACAAGAATCAGATCTGCATTCTGTATAGTTGAAAGCCTGTGCGCTACAATAAAGCTCGTTCTGCCCTCCATAAGACGTGCAAATGCTGACTGTATCTTTATCTCCGTTCGTGTATCTATAGATGATGTCGCTTCATCCAGAATAAGCACCGGCGGAGGAGCAAGCATAAGCCTTGTTATACATAGAAGCTGTCTTTGTCCCTCTGAAAGACTTGCTGCACCTATTACTGTGTCATAGCCATTTGGAAGCCTTTTTATAAAACCGTGAGCGTGAGCCTGCTTTGCAGCGGATATCATCTCTTCTTCCGAAGCGTCAGGCTTTGCCATAAGAATATTCTCCCTTACACTTCCGCTTTTCAGCCACGTTTCCTGCAATACCATTCCGACGTGTTCACGCAGCGCCTGTCTTGTTATATTGCGAATATCTGTACCGCCCATGCGTATTTCACCGCTGCGTACATCATAAAAACGCATAAGCAGATTTATAAGAGTGGTTTTTCCGCAGCCTGTCTTTCCTACTATTGCAACACGCTGACCGGGCTTTACTGTGAAATTACAGTCAGTAATAAGCGGTCTGTCCGGTACATATGAAAAGTCTACATCACGAAATTCTATATCTCCATATGGTACATGAGTAAGTGCATTTTTACTGTCCGGTATCTCTGGATCTTCTTCAATAAGTGAAAATATTCTCTCTGCACAGGCAAGGGCATTCTGAAGCTCTGCAATTACACCTGATATTTCATTAAATGGTTTTGTATACTGATTTGCATAGCTCAGAAAACAAGACAAACCGCCTACCGTTATGCTGCCGCCTACCGCAGCAAATGCACCGGCAAGAGCTACTGCCGCATAAACAAGTGCATTTACAAAACGTGTAACAGGATTGGTAAGTGACGAAAAGAATGTTGCTTTAAGCGTACTTTTTTCAAGCCTGCCGTTTATCTCATCAAACTTTGAAAGTATATTCTCCTCCTGACCGAATGCCTGAACAGTTTTTTGTCCGTTTATAGCTTCGTTTATAAGTGCTGTCTGCTCGGCTCTCGTTTCGGATTGCTCATGAAACATAGCATAGGTTTTCTTTGCAATAAAGCTTGCAGCCACTAACGACAGCGGAGTCATTATAACAACGACAAGTGTTATCCAGATATTTATATAAAACATAAACAGAAGCGTTCCTATAATAGTCAGCACACCTGTAAAAAGCTGTGTAAATCCAAGAAGCAAACCATCTGATAATACATCTACATCTGTAATGATTCTGCTCACTGTTTCGCCTTCCGGATGAGTATCAAGATAACTAAACGGAAGCTTTTGTATTTTTCTGAACGCTTCCTCACGCATATCCCGAACAACTTCGCAGGCAATCTTATTGTTTATCATATTCATAAGCCACTGCGCAAGTGAGGTTATTCCCACGGAAATTCCAACAGTCAGAAGTATTCGGAAAATATTGTCAAATGCAACATTCCCCGGTTCAATAATATTATCAATAGCTCTTCCCACTAAAATAGGTATATAAAGAGTAAAAGCTGTGACAAGTACAGCCATGACAAGAGTTACTGTAAGCCAGATCTTATAGCGTGAAATATATCGCATAACTTTGGAAAGTATTTTTATCTGTGAGTTGCTTTTATTTTTATTCATGAGCGGATGCCTCCTTTATCTGCTGTGAATTATAAATTTCTCTGTAAACCATACAGCTTTCAAGCAGCTCATCATGTGTTCCTGTACCGACGAGCTTTCCGTCATCAAGAACGAGGATATTATCTGCATCCTTTATAGATACTGTTCGCTGAGATACGATGAATATAGTCGGATTGAATGGCAGCTTTCGCAGTGCCGCACGCAAAGATGCCTCTGTTCCATAGTCAAGAGCAGATGCACTGTCATCAAGGATAAGAATATCCGGCTTTCTCACAAGTGCTCTTGCAATACAAAGTCTCTGTTTCTGTCCTCCTGAAAGATTTCTTCCGCCCTCTGTTATTACCTCATCAAGACCCTTTGACTTTGATTCTACAACATCAAGAGCTTGCGCATATTTCAATGCTTCTCTTAGTTCTTCGTCTGTGGCGTCATTTTTTCCCCAAAGAAGGTTGTCCCTTATAGTACCGGACATAAGCTCAGACTTCTGAGAAACTATACCAAAGCATTCACGCAGCTGCCTTTTGGGATAATTTTCAACCTCTGTACCGCCCACAATAACTCTCCCTCTGTCAGCATCATAAAATCTTGGTATCAAATTCACAAGTGTGGATTTGCCCGAACCAGTTCCTCCGATAACACCAATAATATCACCTTTTTTAGCTGTAAAGGAGATATCTGAAAGCGACGGCAGAGCAGCTCCCTCGTAAGTAAAAGTAACATTTTCAAAACATACTGCGGATGGAGATGTAATCTCGATTTTTTCAACAGCACAAGAAAAATTCTGCGACGGCTCAATTTCCAGCACTGCCTGTAAACGGTTTCCGCATGCCGCTGTCTTAGTAAGCGTTATAATGAGATTGGCAAGCTTTATAAGCTCCACGAGAATTTGTGACATATAATTATAAAGCGCAACTACCGCTCCCTGTGTAAGAAGCCCTGCTTCAACTCTTATTGCGCCTGTCCAGATAAGAGCTACAACCGCAAGGTTTATCACAACATAGGTAAGCGGATTCATAAGAGCGGATATCCTGCCCACTGTTTTCTGCATTGCCGCAAGTGAATGAGCATCATTTTCAAAGTTGTCTATTTCTGATCTCTCCTGTCCAAAGGCTCGTACTACACGTACACCGCTGAGATTTTCCCTTGTAGCATTCATTACATGATCAAGTCTGCTCTGTACCTTTTTGAACATAGGAATGCTCACAAGCATAATACCAAAAACTATTACAGATAAAACAGGAATAGTTACCGCAAATACAATAGCGCCCTTTACATCAACAGTAAATGCCATTACCATTGCACCGAAAACTATAAACGGCGAACGTAAAAGCAGACGTATCGCAAGATTGGTTCCAGTCTGCACTTGATTTATATCACTCGTCATTCGTGTAATAAGTGTACTGCTACCAATTTTATTTATATCCTGATACGAAAGACTCTGCACATGAGAAAGAAGTGCATGGCGAAGTTTAGCAGCAAAACCAGCGGCTGCCTTTGCTGCAAAATATTGCGCAAAAAGAGTGTTGGTAAGACCAACAGCACCAAGAACTGCCATCAGAATACACATTTTTACAATGTAACTCTTATCATCTCCGCCAATTCCCTTGTCAATAATTGCAGCTACAACAAGCGGTACAAACAGTTCAAAAATTGCCTCGAGCATCTTAAAAAACGGTCCGAGCAAGCACTCTTTTTTATAGCTGCTCAAATACTTAAATAATTTTATCATTCAGAAAAATACCTCCAATATTTCATTGCTTAGGAACTGTGCAGTTTATTTCTGCGCAGTTCCTTAATAACGTTTTCATGTAAATAATATTATATCACAATTTAAGGTAATTTTAAAGCAGTCATGATAAAATTAACATAAAAATATATATTTCGTCTGCAACTCATTTCTGTAAATGGGCGGACTGTGCAAAAGCTACAAGTATTATCAACGATTTGCAGTGTACCTCTAAGTAATTAACAACATATTCATTGACACATATTCTTTAAAGTGCTATACTATTTACATAAAGATAAGCAGATAAATATATCGATTGGAATAATGAGTGCAAAAGGAGGATTTATATGAAAAATAAAATCATAAGCAGCTTGACGATATGTCTGTCACTGACATTATCTGTAATAGGGATATGTATAAATCCAGTTTATGCTGCAGAAGAGCATCCTGATTTTAAGATATATGCCTGCACAGGAGAGGATCGGAAAGATACAGTATATATTTCAACAGAAGAGCTTGCAAATGGAAACGTGAATATACCGGTCGATCTTTATACTGTAACCGATGAATGGAATGATCCTTATATTAAACATATGCTTTTTACATGGGAATCTTCCGATGCAACTGCTGTCAGATTTGCCAATCCGATGAACTACACAAAACGATATGAGGAACGCATTTATACATACAGCGGAGGATCATTTAGAAGTAAGCTAAAACCGTATATGCTGGCTTATCTGCATTCTAAGGATAAAGATCCTAAATATATAACTCCACAGTGCAACTTTATTTCTACCGAGTATACATATGACCCTATTTTTGGTTCATTATTATATTCCGACGGAAACGGAGGCGCATATTTTTCAGCTTCATACAACGAAAGCCATGAAGACGCTTTAAACGGAAATCGTATATACACAGAAATATACCCGACAATAATTCCTAATGAAGATGGAAGCGCTACATTTACATATGAGTACATTCGTCAGGATAATTTTGAAAAAGATATAGCCGTGGGAACTATTCCCTACTATGATCCCAAGCTTGAAAAAGATGAGATAATACCCGGAAAATGTAATGTCATGATGTGGCAGGATACTACAAATGAAAAAAGAGAATTCCTCGGCAGATCTGATGAATTTCCATCAACCGGATTCGATGCTGTTGTATTGCAGGGAACTCCCGTCGGAACTTACAAGGTAAATATAGTAGCTAATGAAACATATTTCAATGAAAAAGGCTGGAGTCCTTCCGCCACACATCCTCTCACTATTATTGTAACTGATGATCCGCCTGAAACTACAACTACAACCGACACGACAACGACAACAATTACTACATCTACTACAACCTCTACTTCGACCACGACTACGGCTTTAACTACAACATTTAATACAGCCTCAACTTCTAATACTATTATTGTAGAAACTACAACCACCACTACAGAATTTACTACAACGCAAACAGCAGCCACAACAACAACTACTACAGAACCTGAAACTACATCTACAACTACGACAACAGCCACTGCATCTAATACCAATACTGTCTCCACAACAGCAACTACCAATACATCAACAAGCACTGTCTCAATTACAAATGTAATATTTACCCAAACAACACAGCCAGCATATTTATCAAAAAACCGCACAACACTCTATAAAGGAATGCCGATTCAGCTTTATGTTTATAATGCTGACAATGAAAATTATCAATGGAAAACAACCAACGAAAATATCGCTTCAGTTTCTCAAAACGGTCTTATTACTGCGAATTCTACAGGCACATGCCGTGTATATACCACGGTACGAGGTAAAGTTTTAGTGTGTAATGTTACTGTAAAGGACGGCATCTGCGGCGATGTTGATATAAGCGGTAAAATTTCACTCATAGATGCTGTATGGCTCGGTAAATACATTTCAGGCGGCATAAAGTTTAATCAGGCATCTGTAAACAATGCTGATTGTTATAGAGACGGCATTATAACAGGTGATGATATAGTTGCACTTCTTGCATATCTTTCAGAAAAAATAAATGTATTGCCATTGGAGGGAGAATAGAGTATGGAGATAGAAATTAAAAACTTCCATAAAAATGATGTTACATCTATGATGCGCATATGGAATGAGGCTGTACTTGATGGTGAAACTCTTCCTCAGCAAAATGTTTTAACAGAGAAAGACGCATTGACGTTTTTCAACAGTCAGACAAGTACCTGCATTGCAATCGACAAATCAACAGGAGTTGTGGTCGGACTTTATATTCTGCATCCGAATGGAATAGGTCATTGCAGTCATATCGCAAATGCGAGCTATGTAGTGTGGTCTGTTATGCGGCACAAGGGAATCGGAAGGAAATTGGTAAAACATTCACTTAAAGAAACAAAACGCAAAGGCTTCAGGCTTCTTCAGTTTAACGCCGTTGTAAGCACTAATATTGCTGCTCAGAAGCTGTATGAGTCAATGAACTTCAAACGTCTCGGTGTACTGCCCGGCGGATATAAAAATGATTCAGGCGAATACATTGATACTATACTTTATTATCACGATTTGAGCGATCTGTAGAAAGAAAGGAAAAAATATGAATTTAAAAAGCATTTTAGGATCTGTAGTATGTTCAATATTTTTTCTCGGTACGATGCATATTTCTATTCCTGTTACAGCTGCTGAAACAAACAGCAAGCTGATTGCACTTACCTTTGATGACGGCCCTAATACAACTACTACAAATGAGGTTCTTGACATTCTGGAGAAATATAATGCTGCGGCTTCATTTTTCCTGATCGGAGACAATATTAATGACGAAAGTGCTGCTGTTGTAAAACGTGCCTATGATATGGGATGTGAAATTGACAATCATTCAAAAACACATCCTAATATGTCTGAACTAACAGCAGAGGAAATAATTGAGCAGATTGAGTATGTAGACAAATATGTTTATGAGATAACTGGTGAATATACAAAATTCTTTAGGCCTCCGTTTATTGATACAAGTCAGACTATGTATGATGTTATAGACAAACCGTTTATTTGCGGTGTAGGCTGCAATGATTTTATGGACAATGTTACTGCACAGGAACGTGCCGATTCCGTTATAGCCTCCGCAAAGGATGGAGCTATTATACTTCTGCACGATGCCAGAGGAAATTATCAAACTGTAGAAGCTCTGAAAACAATAATACCCACACTTCAAGCAGATGGATATGAATTCGTTACTTTGACAGAGCTGTTTGAACATCAGGGAGAAACGCCGAATGAGACTCAGCTTTACAGCCAAGTGACTAAATATCCATGTAAAGACTACACTGTATATAAAAATATATTTACAGGCGAAGTAACCGGTAATACCAGCTCAGTTGAATGGAGTAAAGCTGCTGTATTTGACGGTTCTGAACTTGCATCATTAGAAAACACATATGCTGTTGAGGTCAATTATAGCGGAACATATCAGCCTGTCATTGCATTACAGAAGTGGTCAGGAGATCCTTTGTTCTGCTCTGTACAACCATGCTACTACAATGGCAGCAAGGCTTGTTTTTTGGCAGCAGATATTCAGGCTGCATTAATTGAAAATAACGTTGAATATACAGATCTTAACAGAATAAGCGTTATTCCATACGGCGGTACAATGACTATTACAAACGTCGATATTCTTGTCAAAAATAATTCTTCCGATAAAACTGTTTCCGGTGATGTCAATGCAGATAAAAGCTTCACAATAGCCGATATTGTTATGATGCAAAAATATATTCTGAATGCCGGAACACTAATAGACAGTATTGCCGGAGATTTATGTAAAGATAATCACATAGATATTTTTGATCTTTGTATAATGAAGCAGATGCTGATACAGCAGAATGCGTAAAATATAAAACATACAATCATATAATAAAAAATGTTCCTTCAAGCTAACCGAAGGAACATTTTTATTTTTATAAACTTTCAAAAAATCAGGACTTATCATCCTTTTCATACTCAAGGATATCCCCTACATCACATTCAAGAATCTCGCATATAGCAGCAAGAGTTGAAAATCTTATAGCTGTAACCTTATTATTCTTTATTCTTGAAAGGTTTACATTGGAGATTCCCACCTTTTCAGCAAGATCGCCCAGTGATATCTTCCTTTCAACCATCATGCGGTCAAGCCGCAGAACTATTTTTCCCATTGCTTTTTATCTCTTTCTCTTTATACAAGACCGTCAACTTCTTCTTCAAGCTCTACTCCATGAGCGAAGAACTGCGTCAAACAAAGAATCAATATTCCAGTAACCAATCCTTTCATATCCACAGCTGCTTCTACATAATTAACATCTGTCACAAGACGTACTATAATGCTCGCAATAAGTCCCAAAACAGGAATAGATATTGAGAATATTCCGATTTCCTTCAGCATACGAACATTATCCTTCTGAAATGGAGTAACATTCTTTGATTTCTTTACAATAAGATATGCATTACGAAATGTCATTGCCATAAGAATAAATGCTATAAATGCAAACACAAAGAAAATGCGCAGAGCGGCCATGCTTATTGTGCCATCACTGTTCACTGAAGATATCTCAAAGCCATAAGTATCAAGCGGCATTCTTTGGTTATAAATTGCTTCGCTAATCACATCCCTGCATGCAAATGTACATACAAAAAATACAATCATAGCAACTACGCCCATCCAATGTACAACCTCAATTATCTTTGATAACACTAAAGCCACTTTACTGATTTTTTTCATTACTAATTCCTCCAAAAATATTTTAGTTTTTTATTTTCAGTCTGACTGTAATGTTATTATAGCACACTGTTTATCGTTTGTCAAGCGTTTTTTATCGTTTTACGATAATTATTTTTCATATAACGATATGTGTGTAAATTAGGCAAAAAGAGAATTTTAAAATATTCTATTGGAAAGGTAATCGTACAGTTTTTATTTCACATCGTAAAGCTGACCTGAAAACGGCGGCAGATTAAAACTTGCAACACCATCTTTAATAACAGGCACAGTCTTTTCAATAACACAGCCGTCAAAACGTGAATCCTCACTGCAAATTACCTCTTTAAGTTTCTTAATATTGCCGACATTCAGCTTATAATCTACATTCTTATCCGAGAAATTAAATACAGCTAAAACAGAGCTATTCTCACAGCTTCTCATAAATGAATATACACATTGCTCCTCACTATGACAGTCAAACCAGCAAAAGCCGTCACGTGAAAAGTCTGAGCCATAAATGGCAGGTGTTTCAAGATAAATTCTGTTAAGTTCCTTTATATATCTATGGAATGCATCATGCTTCGGATATGTAAGAATATCCCAATCCTGCTCACGCTTTTCATCCCATTCTCTGAACTGACCTATCTCATTACCCATGAAGTTAAGCTTCTTGCCGGGATGTACCATCATATATAGATAGAGTGCTCTTGCCTGTGGGAATTTGACCTCATAATCGCCATTCATCTTCTGAATAATAGTTGCCTTGCCATGTACGACTTCATCATGAGAAAGAGGCAGAATGTATCTCTCATTATAATAATACATCATGCTGAATGTAAGCTTATGATAAGAGTATCTTCTCTGCTCTGGAGAAAGTCTAAAATAATCGAGCGTATCATTCATCCAGCCAAGATCCCATTTGAAATCAAATCCAAGCCCACCGTCAAATACAGGACGTGTAACGCCGTCATATGTGCTGGAATCCTCTGCAATTAGCATAACATCAGGAAGCCGCTGCTTTAATCCACAGTTCATACTTTTTATGAAATCACGTGTCATACCGTTTACGCCACGTTTAGGATCGCCATGCCAGTATATGAGATTGCTTACAGCATCCATTCTAAGTCCATCCATATGAAATTCATTGAGCCAGAAAAAAGCAGCTGACTGCAAAAAGCTTCTTACCTCTCCACGAGAATGCATAAAGTTACAGCTGCCCCACTCACTTCTGCCAACATCTGAATGCGGATACTCATAGAGTGATGTACCGTCATAATTCCAAAGAGCATAACCATCCACTGCAAAATGAACAGGCACAAAATCCAGTATCACGCCAATTCCCTCATTATGACACTTGTCAACAAACGCTCTCAAGCCGTCAGGATCACCGTATCTTGCGGTAGCACTGAAAAATCCCGTGCTCTGATATCCCCATGATTCATCGCATGGATATTCATTAAGCGGCATTATCTCTACGTAATTATAACCATTTTCCTTGATATAGGGAATAAGAATATCCGCAAGCTCCTCGTATGAATACCAACCCTCCGGTATAGTTTCAGCATCAGCCTTAGTTTTCCAAGAACCAAAGTGCAGCTCGTAGATATTTATAGGCTTATTGTAGAAATCACCTCTTGTTTCAAGCCACTTTTCATCACTGAATTTATATTTCGAATCAAATATTTTAGAAGCAGTTCCGGGTCTAAGCTCTGCATAATATCCGTATGGATCGCAGTGATCTGTAACGTTTCCGCCTCTTTTATAAATACGATACTTATACATATCAAACTGCTTAGCACCATGAACCTCACATTCCCAGAAATTTCCGTCTCCGACCTTATACATAGGTATCTCATTCCAGCAACTGAACTCACCTATCAGCGATATTCTCTCCGCTCCAGGCGCAAATGTTCTGAAAGCCGTAACATTTCCATAACAATGTGCTCCAAGATATTTGTATGCTTCAAATTCTGTTCCTGTATAAAAACCGTAGTAATCCATAACATTCTCCTTTACAAACAAAAAACAGACAGTAGTTGTTTTTCTTCTTCAAATATAGTATAATATAATAAGCAAAAGCTTTCAACCACTGATTTTAGATAACAGTTGGAAAAACTACATTTTAAATAAATAGTCGGATATTGTAATAATTTATGCAAATGGAGATATTATTATGGATATAAGAACAGAGAAAACAAAAAGAAGTATCTACAATGCATTCATATGCATACGCTCAAAAAAGCCGCTTGAAAAACTTACTGTAAAAGAACTTTGCGAAATGGCTCAGATAAATAAATCTACATTCTATGTTTACTATAAAGATGTCTATGATCTTTCGGACAAGATCGAAAGTGAGATAGTTTCATCCGTTATAAAAAATCTCGGCAGCGCAGATGATATTTTTGACAATCCAAAAGAATTTGCAAGGAATCTCGTTATCGCATATGCTTCTCAAAGCTCACTTATAACAACGGTTTTTTCAGGAACAAGAAGTGAGCGGCTTCCCGATAAAATAGAAACCGCTCTGAAAGATATGATATTTACAGATCACCCGGAATTTAAAGCTTCAAAAGAAAAAAATCTTTTTATAACATTCAGTGTATACGGAGGATATTATACTTACAGTAAAAATCAAAACTACACCTTAGATGAAAAAGTAGAATTTATCGGCAGAATGGCAGAAAAGCTACTCAAATGACATTTCATCGCTGTATTAAATCTTTACTTTAACATTGTACCTCCGCAGCCAGCCGTCAAGCTGAACAAAAAACGCTATTGTCTGCGGCTTTGTCATGAGCTGACCATACCACTGAACCGATTCGCCGCTCTCTATAAGATCTATAAGTCTTGATTTTTTTACAATAGACAGCAGCGGTGACGATGGATCATCTATAATTTTATGAAGCATCTTTGACACTGCAAGGAAATATGCAGGATTATGAGTTTTGGGATAAGGACTTTTTTTACGCCAGAGAATTTCTTCAGGCAGATAACCTTTCATCGCCTCTCTGAGAAGTCCCTTTTCATAGCCCTTGTAATCTTTATATTCCCACGGAACATTGTACAAATACTCTGCAATACGGTAATCACAAAAAGGTACTCTAACCTCAAGGGAGCTATACATACTCATTCTGTCCTTGCGGTCAAGCAGATTCTGCATAAACCAATCTATATTGAGTATCATCATTTCACGTGTTCTGCTTTCTGTAACAGGTTCACCGGAAAGCTTATCAGCTTCTGCAACAGTATCTCTGTACGCCTTATCAACATATGCCCTGCCATCTATCAGCTCACTCAACTCATCACGCAGGAATGACTGTCTGTAAACTGTACTTTGCGCCCATGGGAAACCTTCGCTCATGCGGATAGTCTCATCTCTGTACCAAGGATAGCCGCCAAATATCTCGTCAGAACATTCTCCTGACAATGCAGCTGTAACACTTCTGCGAATATCACGGCAGAATAAAAGCATAGAGCTGTCAACGTCACCCATAGCAGCCATTCCTCTTGCCTCCATAGCAGGAATAAGCGCTGCTGCAAGTGCCGGAGTATCAAGAATCGTTTTGTGACTGTTGCTTGCCAGATAATCGGACATTATATCTATATATTCAGTATCACTTGTAGGCTGAAAGCGGCTTTTCTGAAAATATATGTCATTGCTTTTATAATCAAGAGAAAATGTGTCGAGAGTTTTCCCATTCCTTTTATATTCTCTTGCGGCAATAGATGAGATTATACTCGAATCAAGTCCACCTGATAAAAATGTTCCCAAAGGAACATCAGACACAAGTTGTCTTTTGACAGCATCCTCTAAAAGATATCTTACCGTTTCCACAGTCTGACTGAAATTGTCAGTATGTTCTTTTGCGGCAAGATACCAATATATATTCTTTTTAAGACCGGCATTATCGTAAATGGCATACTCTGCTCGCCGAAGCTCCCTCACTGTTCTGAAAATTCCATATCCCGGTGTTCTTCCGGGTGCTAAGAGAATTATTTCAGACAAGCCTTTTATATCGATATCACGAGGGATATCAGAATGCTCAAGAATAGAATTTATTTCTGATGAAAATACAAGTCCATCATCAGTTTCAGCGTAAAAAAGAGGCTTTACTCCCATTCTGTCTCTTGCAAGAAAAAGCCTTTTACTTTTGTGCTCCCATATGCCAAAGGCAAATATTCCATTGAATTTATTAAGTATCTCCTCTTTATAAAGAATATATCCCCAAAGCACTGCCTCCGTATCACAGTTTGTTTCAAATTTCGCTCCAAGAGCAGTAAGCTCCTCACGTATCTCCTTTGTATTATAAAGCTCACCGTTATATACTATAGTATAAATTTCACCCATATATGTCCGTGTCATTGGCTGCTTTCCGTTTTCAGGGTCAATGACTGCAAGCCTTCTATGTGCCATTACACATTCGCGCTCACTGCAAAAAACACCTTCTCCATCAGGACCTCTTCGATCAAGCTTATTTTGCATTTTCAGAAGAATATCATGTTTTTTTCTCATATCGCTTTTAAAGCTAACCATTCCGCATATGCCACACATAACAGAACCTCCTCCAATAATAAAAAAAACAGAGAATAACGGTTTAGTATAACTTACGCTATTCTCTATTCTAATATTATATTATATGCAGCACAATAAAAAAATGTCATAGAATTGCTTAAAGGATGTCGATTAACTCTTCAGCAATCTTTTCCCTTGTACTCCTCGTATCCATAGCAAGCTTTTCAATGTACTTATGCGCTTCATTCTCAGTCATGGATTTTTTCTCAATAAGCATACATTTAGCTCTTGAAACCACTCTCATTTCACGCAGCTTATTTTGCAGACGTACATTTTCCTGCTTCATAAATACAAGACGATTTCTTACAGACATCCCAGAACTTATAGCCTGATGAAATGCTGTTTTATGAATAGGCTTTGAAATTACCGATACTCCATGTTCACTTGTACGGCAATTCACTTCATCAGCAGCGTCCGCACGGCACAAAAGAATTATCCCTGCGCTCGTATGACTACTCATATGCACAGCGAGTCTATCCCCTTGTTCATCTGTAAGAGGCATATTTATAAGAATAAGGTCGAAATTATCATGTACTGCACACCGTCTGGCTTCATCTCCGCTCACCGCAGTACATACATCCGCAAAACCACACTGCCTGAGAAACGGTACAACTCCTGAGCCTGATTCAATAACGCCTGTAACTATCAAGGCACGTTTGCTCCTCAAGCCTATACCTCCTTTCAATTATACCACTTTCTCATTTATGATTCATTTTATTTTTTCTTATAAAATTATCCGTACAGGATTTTGGAACATATCTGCCAACAAATTCACTCTTTGAGGTAAGTTCCATTGCATCGTTTAAAGTTTGAGGCAGTTCAGGCTCATTACATTCATTATATTCAATATGCTTCTCCATCCCCTCAATACCTGCTTCCAGAAGCAATTGCAATGTAAGATAAGGATTGCAGCAAGCATCCGCTGAGCGTATCTCAAGCCCCGGCTCACAGCCAGGAAGCTTTATATTTTCCATAACATGAAGAGTACCATCTTTTATCATACCGCCAAGTCTTTCAAATGAATTATCAATAGAATTCATAAATGAAGTAAATTCAGGAAGATATTTTCTTATTCCTGCTTCAAAGGCTTTTCCATCAGAGCTGTCACCATCAAGAAGTGACTTTCCATTTTTAGTAAGACTTATATATATTTTAAGCGCACTGCCGATCTCATCAGGCAATGGTTTTGGCATGAACGACGCATAAAGGCCATGAGATGCCGCTATTGTTTCAACAACGGTTTTATAATGCATCATATTATCTGCGGCAGTAAGAGGATCACTGCTTGAAAAATCTATCTCATTCTGTCCCGGTCCTGATTTGTGACATGAGGAAATTGGACTGAGACCCATCTCTTCCAAAGAAAGGCATATATCACGTCTTGCGTTCTCACATTTATCAAGCGGCGCTATATCAAGATATCCGCCATTGTCAAATGGTATATTTGTAGGATTTCCGTCTATATCAGTTTTAAAAAGATAAAATTCACATCTTGTACTTACCTTGCAAATACAACCCATGCTTTTAAGCTTTTCAAGTGTACTCTTCAAATTGCGTCTAAGATCACCCTCATATGGTGTACCGTCTGTATTGAAAAGATTGCAGAAAAATCGTACTACCCTGCCTGTTTGAGGTCTCCAAGGCAACACTGAAAGTGAATTAGTATCAGGTTTAAGCATAAGCATAGCGGGCCTGCTGCCCAGAACATCGGCACTATAAAACGGTATACCATGCTTTATTGCCCGTGGAAGTTCTCCCGGCATAATGGCAATATTTTTCATGTTTCCGAGTATATCACAAAATGACATTCTTATAAATTTTATATCATTATCTTCAATGAAACCCTGCGTATCATCATCATAAAAATACATATTTTTCTCCTTAAAATATATTGCATAAAAGACTGCTGTATCACTATAGATACAGCAGTCTGAACAAGCTTATGGAATGATTAGTACCGGTGTGCCCACATCAGCAGCATTAAAAAGTGATTCCGCAAAATCATATGGAAGATTAATACATCCATGAGAACCGTTATACTTATAGATCTCACCGCCATATTCGGTTCTGGATAGATCATGCAGACCAACTCCGCATTCTGAAATATTCATCCAGAAACTTACAGGAGTAATATAGTCCTCTCCCTTCAATTCTATGTCTCTTTCCATCGACCATATCTGGAATACACCTGTAGGAGTAACTCTATCCGGATCTGTAGCCATACCTGTAACGCAGTCAGAATCCATCTGCAATTCTCCATCCTTATAATACCATACGTGCTGATTGGTAATATCAACTTCAATGTAAGTACTGCCGATATCATCTGTTTCACGACAATAGCCCTTCTTGATATATTCAGGAGTAACAGTAACGCTCTCCCCTGCTCTTATATATTCAATAAGCTTGCTTGCTGTAGCCTCCACATCAGTAAGCCAACCGTATATACCTCGATCTCCCAGTGGAACTTCTATAGTGCCCTGCATTGTTGAATTAAATGTTCTTGTATATCCCGGGGTATAAGTATCGTACTTATTTGCAAGGTTTGCCTGAACCCATGCCCTAACAGCATTTTCATCAACTATTATATCGCCGTTTTCATCAGAAGAAACCCACTCAACAATAACAGAAGATTCAAGTTCTTCCTTGCGGTCATCAAAATCATATGTTATAGTCAGACCCTGAAGAGCATTTGCCTCCTCACAAGCTTTCTGAAGACTTGCTTCCGTAACTTTTGCAAATAGATAGCAATCGCATTCTCTTAAATCTATAACAGAACTTCCGCTTCTCACCTGTTCAAGTGCATATTTAACAAGAATATCTGTATCGATCATATCTCCATTGTCCTCAGGAACGATAATATATGTTCCATCTTCCTGCTTTTGAAGATAAGCGTCTGTAGGAGGAGCACTTCCCCACGTATGATTTTCAATAAGGTTAGCAAGCTTCTTTTCATCATAAGTATTTACAAGCTTTGTACTGTATTTTGCATTGCCAAAGAAATTCTTAAACCATAAAAATGAACTCTGAGATGCTGCTTCAACAAAAGCCTTGTCATTTTCAATAGAAATTTCAGCACCGTATTCTTCGCCCTTGAAATGAACCTCTTCACCATTATTCTTTATAAAAGTAAGACCTGTTAACTCTACTTTATGAATAACTGCCCGCTCAGCTTCATCCATAGTCATACCGCTTATATTTACATCATTCATATATGTATGCGGTAAAAAGCCATTGCTGCACCAAATAGCACCTATAAAATATGATGCCACAATAAGAATCAAAACTGCAAATATCGCAATTATACCGACCTTACTCTTTCTTTCAGCAACTGCCTGAGCTTCATGATATCGTTTATTCTGACGATAATCTCTTGGGATCTCAAAATCATATGTATCCCCATTTCCATATCTTCGCTTTTGAGATTGCACCTGACGCTGAACATATCGCTGAGCTTCTGCTGCCGTAGAGGATGGCGCTTTACGATTTTTCTGCTGTTTTACAGATCCATCCATAGAATTCATGGACTCCTTTATACGGCGCATTTTCTCCATTTTATCATCAGCTGGATTTGAAGTGCTTACTGCACTGCTTTTATTTTTTATCGACAGGCTTCGTTTCTTACTGCTTTGTTTTTCTGACAGCTGCGATACGCTCTTATGTCCGCTTCCTAATTTTCGTTCTGAAACAGAAGCGCTTTTTCTGGAATTAGATAATGATTCCTGAATCTGTCTATGAAGCTCTTCCTTAGAAGGTTTTACAGCGGATGCTCTGCCGCCGCTTGCCGGCTGATTATTCTTCTCGTTCAAAATTATCATCCTTTCATCAAAATATTATTTCTTTGCATATTAGATGCCTTTCTTTTAAGGCAATACTAAAAAATTTCCTTTTATATCACACACCTTTATTTATTATATATTACCTTTTGTTTTTTGTCAACCGTTTTAAGAAACAATTTAAATTGATACTTTTATTTAACCGTTCTGTTACACAATTCAGATCATACACGCAAATCGATTTCCAAAATTTCCATTATTTTAAAAAAGCCCTCTCTTTTCAGAGAAGGCTCAGATCTTCATATTACTTTTCACTAAACATATCCTTACCTACAAAACATAGCGGACACAAAAAATCATCTGGAAGATCTTCAAATTTTGTTCCTGGTGCTATTCCCTGTTCAGGAAGACCTTTTTCTTCATCATAGACCCAATCACACACATTACATATATATTTTTTCATGCGTATTTTCTCCTTTTATTTTTTAAAACTCGTCTTCACAAGCGAAATGCGCAGATTTTCGAGCAGATTTTGCCTATGACAAGGCAAAAATCCGCAGCTGTACTTTGTATACTGCAAGGATTTTTAACGCAGTCAGTGAAAAAATCTGCCGAAAAGACGTGCGTTGAGCTTGTGAAGACGAGTTCTTAGTATTATTTACAGATTAAGTTTCAATATACAATAAAATTCTAACTGATTTAATAGATAAGAATTATTACAAAAACAAAATAAAAAAATTAAGTCTCAACCCTTGTAATTTATTTAATTTTATTATATACTTAATATTAATCATATATGTATCGGAGGACGTTGGCATGAGCATTAATAAAATTGGGTTTGATAATAATAAGTATCTGAAAATGCAGTCTGAACACATCAGAGAAAGAATTGCACAATTCGGAGATAAGCTGTATCTGGAATTTGGCGGCAAGCTTTTTGACGATTTTCATGCATCACGAGTGCTTCCCGGATTTAAACCTGATAGTAAGCTTCAGATGCTAATGCAGCTTAAAGATGAAGCTGAAATAATTATTGTTATAAATGCAAATGATATTGAAAAAAATAAAATTCGTGGTGATTTAGGTATTACATATGATATTGAGGTTATTCGTCTTTTAAATGTTTTTTCACAGAAAGGGCTATATGTAAGCAGTGTTGTTCTTACTCAATATGAAAAACAGGCATCAGCTGACGCTTTTCAAAACAGATTAGAAACTCATGGTATAAAAGTTTATCATCATTATCATATAAACGGTTATCCTTCTAATCTTAAACTTATTATGAGTGACGATGGATACGGCAGAAATGAGTATATCGAAACAACACGCCGTCTTGTTGTAGTTACTGCTCCTGGCCCAGGCAGCGGCAAAATGGCAACCTGTCTCTCACAGCTTTACCATGAGCATAAACGTAATATAAGTGCTGGTTATGCAAAATTTGAAACATTTCCAATATGGAATATTCCGCTTAGACATCCTGTTAATATTGCATATGAAGCTGCTACATCTGATCTTAACGATGTCAATATGATAGACCCTTTTCATTTAGAAGCATACAGCAAAACAACGGTAAACTACAACAGAGACGTGGAAATATTTCCTGTTCTTAATGCAATGTTTGAAATGATACTCGGTGAATCGCCATACAAGTCTCCTACTGATATGGGCGTAAATATGGCAGGTAAATGTATTATTGATGATGAAATAGTTAGATCAGCTGCAAAACAGGAAATTATACGTCGTTATTATGTCGCTATGTGCGGTAATAAGGCTGGCAATGTAAAGGAAGAAGAAATTTATAAGCTGGAGCTTCTGATGAAACAGGCCGGTATTACTACTGCTGATAGAAATGTAGTAGATGCTGCTCTTAAACGTGAAAAAGAAACCGGCGCACCTGCTGCTGCAATGGAGCTTCCTGACGGAACGATACTTACAGGGAGAACATCTAATTTACTTGGTGCTGTGTCAGCATTACTTTTAAATGCCCTTAAATATTTTGGCGGCATAGATGAAAACGCTCTTCTTATGTCACCCGATGTAATAGAGCCTATACAGAATCTGAAGGTCGAGCATCTTGGCAATCAGAACCCACGACTTCATACGGATGAAACGCTGCTTGCGCTTTCTATATGTGCAACAACAAGCTTAGACGCAAAATGTGCAATGGATCAAATTTCTAAACTTCGTGGCTGTGATGTACATTCAACGGTCATTCTTTCTGCGGTAGACGAAAGAATATTCAAGCGCCTTGGCATAAACTTAACTTGTGAACCAAAATATCAGTAAGCATGAGATATCAGATTATCAACAAAGATAAACATCCCCCGGTAAATGAAAGCCATGGGATGTTTATTTTTAAACTTGTCTTCATAAGCGGAATGTGCGGATTTTTGAGCAGATTTTGCCGATAACAAAGCAAAAATCCGCAGCTGTACTTTGCGCTTTGCAAGGATTTTTAACACAGTCAGTGGAAAAATCTGCCGAAAAGACGTACGTTGAGCTTGTGAAGACGAGTTTTTATATCTACTCCTGTTCATCGGAAATTATTTCAAGAACAATGCAGGTTATGTTATCTGCACCTCCATGATTCAGCGCCTCTTGTACGAGTATAGCAGCTTCATTAAAATAATTTTGTGAGAGAAGTTCATGTATTTCCTTATCAGAACACATATTACTTAAACCATCTGTACAAAGTACAAATTTATTTCCAGGACAAATTGGAATAGGCATACGGCTGTCAGCGTTAAGACCTACCTCGCTTTTATCTGAACCTATATAAAGCGTAAGACGATGATGATCTAAACTGTCTCGTGCTTCTTTTTCAGTATAAATTCCTGCATCAAGCTTCTGATTGGCAAGCGTATGATCACGGGTAAGACAAACAAGACCTGATCTCTGCTGAAGATAAATGCGGCTGTCACCAAGATAATAAATTCTTGCCTGTCCGCCAAGGAAATATATCATAGCAAATGTTGTGCCGCCGCTTAAAGATTGCTTTTCACGCAACATTTCCACCACAGCATTATTGGCTTCTTTTGTGTATGCAGAAACTATTTGATCTACTGTACGTGAATTCTCAGCTTCTTCCAGCTCCTTTTCGTATTTTCTAAGTGTCTGCATGGCAATCTCAGAAGCAATTTCTCCATATGCTGCTCCACCCATACCATCAAAAACAGCAAAGCACATACCATCAGGATAATCTATAGTATATGTAGCTGAAAAATCATTCCGGAAATAATCATGAAGATAGATCCCTTTTAAATAAAAGTTATCTTCATGATTACCACGCACCTTACCAATATGTGTAGAAACGGAAACACGAAGATGATAAGATGTTATCACACAGTGCGTCATATCGTATCCTATTTCATCGCCAAACACGCTTCCGACATCATCTCCGAAACTCAGAAGATCGTCTGAACCGGAAAGTGCTGAATTGTTATTCATTACTGTTTCTCCTCACTATGTATTTTATTATTCTTTATGCAATAATCAATGCACACAAGAAAATTTAGCTGCACATGAAGTGCAGATCCTGATAACTATTTTATCATATTTATTCTTGTCTGTAAATAGCATACTGGTAAATTCATTATCTTGGCACAATAATTTGTTAAAATCTACAGCAACATGAAAGCAATGCATTACATATCAGATTGTACGCACAGCATTTGAGACATTCGGTCGTTCCATCGGACTGTGAGTACGGAGACTGCATTTCCTGATAACGGAAAGAAGGACTTTCAAGCCGCTGCCGCAGCATCTGATACTGAATATTATTCGGTTCCATGCTTGCAGCTGTACGGGCATATTGAAGTGCTACTACATCATTTTTCATGCCGGAATGAGCTACAGCACTGATATAATACCACTCTGCATCACGGTTTATTATAGAATTTAGAACATTGACAGCTTCTGCAAATCTGTGATTCTGAATGAAGTTTATCGCTGCCCTTTTGTGCATAGCATCTGCATCACCATCGCTTCTGTTGTTTCTGCTGCCGAAAAAGTCATTGCTGTTACTTTGTCCCTGACGCTGATCCATGATCTCCTGATATGCAGACTGTACCTCTCTGAAACGAGCTTCATATTCATCTGCATTTGGTTTATTCACATTAAGATCGGGATGATATTTTCTGCAAAGCTTTCTATATGCTTTTTTTATTTCCTCTTCGGATGCATTTCGTGGTATGCCAAGTACCTGATATGGATCTCTCATATATTCCCTCCTGTATCTGTTCTGTCAAGATATTCACTTTTTCTCTTTCTAAATGATGTCCATACTCCGGCATATAATATATTTTTTAATATCCCGGAATTTTTCACTGCAGGCAAATATTCAAATGCCTCTGCTGCCGGAGCTATCATTATACGCAAAAGCTCCTCGATCTCATCTATAAACTCTATATTATGTATATCTCTGGATATAAATGG
>CAMWPG010000022.1 GCA_947176075.1 uncultured Ruminococcus sp.
ATATCATACTATATTTTTACTTCAATTGCAAGTACTATCCAAATTCTTATTTATTTTGTACAATTTCAAAATCACAATTTGCACAATTTACCCAATATTTTCTCAACAGCAATTCCTATAGTCATAGCCTCCACTTCCTCTTTTGCCACAAGATCTGTTTCAAGCAGCAGAGAGTCTCCGTTATAAAACGCTATGCTTCCTATTTTTCTCCCCTTTTCAACCGGAGCATGAACATAAAGAGGCAGAACCATCACAGCTTTAAGAGCTGTATCAGATTTAGGAACGACGATTCCTGAAAGATCCTTTGCTTCTACATCAACATTACTGCAAACTCCGCCTCGGACAGATACAGGCTTCATAAACTCTGAGGAAAATCCGGGAAGTGTCAGAGTGTATTTTGAAAAGCCGTCCCTTAAAAACTGTCGTGCCAGAGCAAAGCGGCTATCCTCATCCTCTGCACCTAAAATCACTGCTGCACATCTCATACCGTTCTTTTCTGCACCTGCTGCAATGCACCAGCCTGAGCTTTCAGAATGAGAGGCTTTCCAACCTATCATCCCTTCATAGGTTCGTGCAAATGTATTTTCATTTACAAGCTCAGTAGCACCGTCACGTAAAAAATCACGCCACGTAGAAAAATACGGCTCCAGACATTCAAGCTCTGACAAAGCACAGCACAAAATTCCTATGTCGCAGGCTGTACTGTACGAAGCATCATCATCATAGCCCTCGGGGCTTGTAAAGCGTGTATCACGCATACCAAGATCAAATGCCCGTGCATTCATATCCATAACGAAATCCTCGCTGCTGCCGCTTATTTTTTCTGCCAAAACTGCCGCTGCATCATTGGCATTTCCTATTATCAGCCCTTTTAGAAGATCCTCTACCGTCATGACATCTCCGGGCAGCAGCCATATTACTGCGCCTTTCTTTCCATTTACACAATCAGATGCTGTAAGCTCAGTTTGAAGCTGCCACTGCCCTGATTCGAGCATCTCTCCTGCAAGAAGCGCCGTCATCAATTTAGCAAGTGAGCCTACAGGCAGCTTGCCGTGACTGTTATTTTCACTCAGAATTCTTCCCGTACTGCATTCCATAAGCACATATGCCGCCGGCTCTGGCAGTTCCTCTTCTGCCTGTGCACAGTATGGCAGGAACAATACACTATGAAGCATACAAACCATTGTAATTATACAAATAACTATTTTTTTCAAAAGCAACATTCCTTTCCGGAGCTGATGCTCTATTTTATGCTCAGGATGTTGTTCATATACTTATTAAGTCTTATTGAGCTTAATATACAGAAAAAAGCGACACCTCGTGCCGCTTTTTCCCTCTCTACTATTCTACTCAATCTTTGAAAAACCAAGTTTACTTTACAATAAACTTATCAATTGCTGCTATCAGCTTTTCCGGATCTTCAGTATGTGCCTGAAGCTTAATTGCCTTTGACAGATCCAGACTGAAAATACCCATAATTGATTTTGCATCAACTGCATATCTGCCTGAAACCAGATCAATATCGTAATCAAACAGCATTACTGTATTTACGAAATTCTTAACATCATTGATCGCTTTAAGTTCTACCATTGTCTCATACATAATTCATTACCTCCCAAGAACCAATAACTAATTGTCCCATCATGGATGCATAGTCAGAAAATTCCGTAGATCCTGCAGATATCTGCTTGTTTTCTGATGTACATAGCATACCACGATTTTTTTTTTTTGTCAAGACGATTGCTTTATTTTCGTGATTATAGTATAATAGAATAGTCCCATAATTCAGGCTTTTATTCATTACAACGAAAGCCTGTGAATTTTTGGTACTCTCTACAGCTCAATCGGTTACAATCCGTAACTATTTATAATAAATCTGTAGGAAATTCCATAACAATTCAATACCGGCTATGAAACGCCGCATTAAGGAGGAGAGGGCTTGCTTTGCTATTTTTACACTTTTGGATGTAAGGTTAATACCTGCGAAACAGCAGGTATGGAGAAGCTTCTAACAGATAACGGCATTGAGATCACAGACAATGTTTGCAAAGCAGACATTGCTGTAATAAACTCATGTACAGTCACAGCTTCAGGAGACAGCCGTGTCCAAAATACCATTCGCAAATTAAAAAAAGAAAACTCTAACATTATAATAGTCCTTACAGGCTGTTATGCGCAGGCATTTCCGGAAAAGGCGTATAATCTTGAATGTGCTGACATAATAACAGGTACAAAAGACAGATCCTGCCTGCCTGAGCTTATAGATGAATACATTAAAACAGGAAAAAGAATATGCAAAGTAACATCATATGGCAAGGAAGAGCCCTTTGAATTTTTAGGATATGACGGCTTTTCAAAAAACACAAGAGCATTTCTGAAAATTCAGGATGGCTGCAATTGCTTCTGTACATACTGTATAATACCATATGCAAGAGGAAGATGCCGCTCTATGCCGCTTCATAAACTGCATGAGGCAGCTCATGACCTTGTGAATGCAGGACATCGTGAAATAGTGCTTTGCGGTATAAATCTTGCATTCTATGGTTCAGAATGGGGCGGCTCAATTCTTGATGCTGTAAAATGCGTATCTGACACAGGCGATATACGCATAAGACTTGGTTCTCTTGAACCCGAAAGAATAACAAACGAAATTCTCTATGAGCTTTCAAAAATTCCTCGATTCTGCCCCCAGTTTCATCTGTCACTGCAAAGCGGTTCGGACAGCGTTCTCAAACGTATGAATCGGAGGTATACATCCGATGAATATGAATCTCTGTGCCGACTGGTCAGAAAACATTTTCCGCAGTGCGCCATTACAACGGATATAATGGTAGGCTTTCCCGGAGAAACACAGGAAGAATTTAACGAAACACTTAAATTTGCCGAGAAAATAGGATTTGCAAAAATACACGTTTTTCGCTATTCTATAAGACCCGGTACGGCTGCTGCAAAAATGGAATGTCAGGTACAGGAAAGCGTTAAAACAGAGCGTATGCATATTCTGCAAAGGCTCGGAGAAAAATTGCAGGAAAATCACCTAAGAAGTCTTATCGGACATACTGTGCCGGTGCTTTTTGAAAGGGAAAAGGGAGACGGATTTCATACAGGTCATGCACCCGATGGTACTGTTGTAAAAATTCCCGAAAAAAACACAAAAAAAAGTTTGCGTAAATCATTATTTTATGTTACAATAGAAGAGAATGATGCTGCAAATTGCTACGGTCATATGACTGACAGCATCTATGCAAATCAAACATAAAGGAGTTATATTATGTCTGTTTATCGAATTTATGTAGAAAAAAAACCAGAATTTGCAGTCGAGGCTCAGTCCGTACTGAGCGATCTCCAGACTGCTTTGCGTACAAGCGTGACCGATGTACGTGTACTCAACCGTTATGATGCGGATAAGCTTACATCAGAAGCTTTCGAAAAGGCTGTACCAACTGTTTTCTCTGAACCTGCCGTTGATAATGTTTACAGAGAATTGCCGAAGCTTTCCGGCAGCCAGCGTATGTTTGCCACAGAATATCTGCCGGGTCAGTTTGACCAAAGAGCAGACAGCTGCGAACAGTGCATACAGATACTGCTTCAGGGTGAACGCTGCCGTGTACGTTCAGCTCAAATCTATATCATCAGCGGAAATATAACCGATGCTGAATTTGATAAGGTAAAGTCTTACCTCATAAACCCTGTAGAACGCCGTGAGGCTGCTATGGAACTGCCTGAGTCTCTCGACACAAATTATGAAATACCTACCACTGTAAAGACTCTTGACGGCTTTACAGACCTTACAATTGCACAGCTGAACGAATTCATCAAGGAATATGGTCTTGCTATGGATCTTGAGGATATCAAGTTTTGCCAGAAATATTTCCGTGATACTGAAAAGCGTGATCCGTCTATCACTGAGATCCGCATGATAGATACCTATTGGTCTGACCACTGCCGTCATACTACATTCCTTACTAATATTGAAAATGCTGATATCGAAACACCTTACATCAAGGAAACATATGACGATTACCTCAGAATCCGCAGCGAGCTTGGCAGAGATGCTAAGCCTATCACCCTTATGGATATGGCAACACTTGCTGTTCGTAAGCTCAAGGCTGACGGAAAGCTGAATGATCTTGATGAAAGCGAAGAGATCAATGCTTGCTCTGTTAAGATCAAGGTTGACATCGACGGCAGAGAAGAAGACTGGATCCTCATGTTCAAAAACGAAACACATAACCACCCTACTGAAATTGAACCTTTCGGCGGTGCTGCTACTTGCCTCGGCGGTGCTATACGTGATCCGCTGTCAGGACGTTCATATGTATATCAGGCAATGCGTGTTACCGGCGCTGCTAATCCTCTCGTGCCCATTGCTGATACTATTTCAGGCAAGCTTCCTCAGAGAAAGATCACTCAGGGGGCAGCAAACGGCTACAGCTCATACGGCAACCAGATAGGTCTTGCTACCGGTCATGTATCAGAGGTATACCATCCGGGATATATGGCTAAACGTATGGAGATCGGTGCTGTTCTGGGTGCTGCTCCTGCTTCCAATATCAGAAGAGAAGCTCCTGTTCCCGGCGATGTTGTAATCCTCCTTGGCGGTAAGACAGGACGTGACGGCTGCGGCGGCGCTACAGGTTCTTCAAAATCTCATACGATCGAGTCTCTTGAATCCTGCGGCGCAGAGGTTCAAAAGGGTAATGCTCCGGAAGAACGTAAGCTTCAGAGACTTTTCCGAAATCCGTTCGTCACACAGATGATAAAACGCTGCAATGACTTCGGTGCAGGCGGTGTTTCTGTTGCGATCGGTGAGCTTACTGACGGTCTTGATATTGACCTCAATGCAGTTCCAAAGAAATATGACGGTCTGGACGGAACAGAAATTGCTATTTCTGAATCACAGGAGCGTATGGCTGTTGTTGTTTCCGAATATGAAGCCGATAGATTTTTGCGTGAAGCTGCTAAGGAAAACCTTGAAGCCACTATCGTTGCAGTTGTAAAAGCTGACCCGAGACTTACTATGAAGTGGAACGGCAATGTTATAGTTGACCTGTCTCGTGAATTTCTTAATTCAAACGGTGCTCCTAAGTACACAGATATAGTTATAGAAGCTCCAAATCTCAATCCTGTAAATGCGATGGAGGACTGCGCTGAAAGCTGGAACGAACTTATGTCCAATCTGAATGTATGTTCTCAGAAGGGACTTATCGAAAAGTTTGACTCCACTATCGGTGCCGGTACTGTTCTCATGCCGTTCGGCGGTGCATATCAGCTTTCACCGGCACAGGCTATGGCTGCTAAGATTCCGGTACTTCGCGGCGAGACAAATACCTGCTCACTCATGGGCTGGGGATTTAATCCTATTATCAGCGAAAACAGCCCGTATCACGGTGCAATGTGCGCTGTTGTCTCTTCTATTGCAAAGGTAGTAGCAGCAGGCGGCAGCTGGCATCACTGCTGGCTCACATTCCAGGAATATTTTGAAAGAACTCAGAATACTCCATCACGCTGGGGCAAGCCTATGGCGGCACTTCTGGGTGCATTCAAGGCACAACTGGAAATGTCCTGCGGTTCTATCGGCGGAAAGGACTCAATGTCCGGTACTTTTGAAAATATCGACGTACCGCCTACACTGGTTTCATTTGCTGTTTCTACTGCAAATGCAGATAAGGTCGTTTCCACAGAATTTAAGAAAACAGGCAGCACAGTAATTCAGATACGTCCGAAATATGATGAAAATGGTCTGCCTGTATTTGACAGCATCAGAGAATGCTTCGACAAGGTTGAAAAGATAATTGCAGACGGAAGAGCTGCTGCTATATGGGCAGTTGACTTCGGCGGCGTTGCTGAAGGTATTGCTAAAATGGCATTCGGAAACCGTATAGGCTTTTCATTTACTAAAAAGCTTTCCGCTGCCGAACTGTTCCAGCCATGTGCAGGTGCATTTATCATTGAGCTAAGCGGAAGCGCACAAAGCGGCGAAGAAGTTATCGGTATAACAACAGAGGCTAAGACGATTGAAGCACCTGAATATACTCTTGACATGGAAGAGCTTATAAATGTATGGGAAAAAAAGCTTGAGCCTGTATTTCCATGCCGCATAAAAACTACATCGGAAGTTCCTGAGGCTTACTCATTTAATCGTACAGAAACTCTGTCAGCGGGCATAAAGGAAGCTCGTCCAAGAGTTCTTATCCCTGTATTTCCAGGCACTAACTGCGAATATGATACAGCAAGAATATTTGAACGTGCAGGTGCAAGAGCTGAGATATTTGTTATAAAAAATCTCTCTGCTGCTGCTATCGAGGAATCTGTCAACACCTTCGCAATGCTCATTAAGAATTCTCAGATAATCATGATACCTGGTGGATTCAGCGGCGGTGACGAACCGGACGGCAGCGGTAAGTTCATTACGGCATTCTTCCGCAACCCGAAGATAAAGGATGCTGTTCACAACCTGCTCCAGAATCGTGATGGTCTGATGCTCGGTATTTGTAACGGTTTCCAGGCACTTGTCAAGCTCGGTCTTGTTCCGTACGGCGAGATCACAGATATGAAGAATGATTCTCCAACACTGACATTCAATACGATCGCACGTCACCAGTCAATGCTTGTGAATACAAGGATCGCTTCCAACAAGTCTCCTTGGCTCTATGGCTGTAAGGTCGGCGATGTACACACCGTTGCTATTTCTCACGGTGAGGGACGTTTCGTAGCACCTCAATCACTCATTGACCAGCTTGCGGCAAATGGTCAGATCGCTACTCAGTATGTTGATCTGAGCGGTAATCCTACAATGGATATTCACTATAATCCTAATACATCAATGGCTGCAATCGAGGGTATTACCTCTCCTGACGGCAGAGTATTTGGTAAAATGGGTCACAGCGAACGTATCGGTAAAAATCTTTATAGAAATGTTCCAGGCGAAAAGGATCAGAGAATATTCCAAAGCGGTGTAGATTATTTTAAGTAAAATCCACAATATTCAAGACAAATTAAAAATAGAAATAAACTCAAAGTAAATTCAGCATATTAAAAAAGGCTTTCTGTCTATGTCAATCACATAACAGAAAGCCTTATTTTATTCTTAGTAAAAGAATAAATGCGGAATTTATGTACATAGCAAGAGCAGAGCGAGGAAACAAACCTTACAGGCTCTGCGAGTCCTGCCTTATATATAATAATTTCTTTTTTTGTTATTTTAACTCCTGCGGCAAATCATCAAAATCTTTTGTACTGAAAAATTCACCAAGGGTAATACCAAAACCATCACATAAAATTTTTAATGTAACAACGGAAACATTGTGACGTTTTGGGTCTAACAGAGAATATACTGTTGACGGTGTAACGCCAGAGCGATTTGCAAGTTCGTTAGGCTTTATATTTTGCATTGAACAGAGTTCATAAATTCGACTTACTATTGTATCTTTTACACCCATAACTAATGTCTCCTTTCTGTTATTATTGTATCAAAAATTATGTTTACGCGTATACGCACTTGCGTAATCGATATGAATTTGATATAATATAAATTGAAAGGTGGTGAAGTTTATGGACAAATTTAGAAACTCATATGTAACATTATTTCGCAGCGTTACTAAAAGTATTGAAAATCTTGAGAAGCTTACAAGAAAAGAGAATTTGCCTATTAAATCATATATATTAATTAAAAATGAAATTTATAGACTAAAACAAGCTCAAGTTATTGCAGAAGAAAAATTTATATCTCATTCTGAATAATTATAAATAATATTCTGCTTATGATTGCTACACAATCATCTGTGACTCCTCGTCTTAGACTCTACTCCAGCATTTTTGAAAAATTGCTGAACCAAAAAACTTTTATTTCTATTCAAGCAGACTTTCTCTCATTTGTGTCAGCAGCTTCTTCTCCCGCCGTGATACCTGAACCTGCGTCATGCCGAGCAGCTGCGCTGTTTTTGTTTGTGTCAGATTCTGAAAATATCTAAGCTGCAACAGCTTCTGGTCTTTGACTGAAAGCTGCGCCATCGTCTGCCTTAAAGCTATAAGGTCGCCGATCGCCTTGTCCGGTGCCGGAACAGGTATCTCCAACTGCGTATCGTCTTCGTCATCACCTGCTGTCAATGATATAGGTGCTTGTGTCACACATAGCGCCTGTGCGGCATCTTCTTCACTGACTCCTGCAAGCTCGCTAAGCCTTGACAGCGTTGGTTCCTGCCCATAATCTCTTATGTATTCCTCTTGAAGCCTTCTGAGAACTATGGCGCACTCTTTCATACGGCGGCTTACTTTTATTGTTCCGCCGTCTCGGAAAAGCCTTTTCAGCTCTCCCAAAATAACCGGTACTGCATAAGTAGAAAACTGTGCGCCTCTTTCCGGATCAAAGCCCTTTACAGCCTTCACAAGTCCTAAGCAGCCGGCAGAATAAAGCTCCTCATATTCAATGCCACGTCCACGAAATCGGTTTGCACAGTGATGCACAAGACCTAAATGCTCTTCCGCACGCGGCATACCGGATTTCAGCTTGTCCTGCATGGAACGCCTCTCAGTTTCTTTCGCATTATAACAGTAGTACCAGCTCCAGGCTTGCTTCGAACATGAACGCTGTCCATAAAGCTCTGCATTACAGCAAATCCAAGCCCTGCCCTTTCTTCACTTTCCGCTGTTGTAAACAACGGCTGCATTGCCTTTTCTACATCAGCTATTCCGCAGCCCTTATCCTTTATCCTTATGTATATTTCACGATCGGCAAGCACCTTTAAACAAATCTCCACATCTCCCTCAATATTTCTGTATCCGTGGACAATGGCGTTTGTAACAGCCTCTGAAACTGCTGTTCTGATGTCTGCAAGCTCTTCAATTGTCGGGTCGGCCTGAACGAGAAATGCTGACGCTATGGCTCTTGATGTCTGTTCATTAACTGATATTCCTGGAAAAATAAATCTGATCGAATTTTCTGTTTTCACTTGTTATCTTCCTTTCTGTTCTGGGAACGCTCGATCTTTGCAAGGCGTTCTATTCCCGACAGCTTCATTACACGTCTTATATGCGGCGGTGGATTCCATATAGCGGTCGTTCCTCCTATCCCGCCCATGATCTTACAGCGGCCCAGAATAAGTCCTATACCTGAGCTGTCCATAAATGTTACTTCGCCGAAATCAAGAGCAAGACTTGTTGGCTGCTGTTCTGAAATGGCGGTGTCGATCTCCTCACGGATCATGCGAACGCTGTGGTGGTCGAGTTCACCGCTTAGTAATGCGATAAGCCGTGAGTCGTCGTTTTGAAGAGCTACTGTCATAAAAAATGCCTCCTACTCTGATTCTTTCTGAGAACATATCCACATAGAAATTATGTGAGCGGCTTCATATGCGGACAGGTTCTTATATATTCATATTGTACATCTGTATTTATGAAAATGTTGTCGTAAATACAGAGCAGCCGCTGTTTTATTTCGCATAAAGCGACAAAAACAGCGGCTGCTATATTGGAATTCGTCTTCACAAGCTAAGCGTACGTTTTTTCGGCAGATCTTTCCACTGACTGCGTTAAAAATCCTTGCAGTACACAAAGTACAGCTGCGGATTTTTGTCTTGTCATTGGCAAAATCTGCTCGAAAATCCGCACATTTCACTTATGAAGACAAGTTCTTAGTATTAAACGTAAAAAATCATTTGACGGTTATTATAATAAATCTATCGTTTGCTATATTTTTTCAACTATACCATTTGCCGGCGTTTCTTCTTTCGCTTAACAGGATTCGGCGGCTGTGTACATATGGACGGAATATAATCCTCAAATGTTTCAAATGCTGCATATCGTACAGCACCGTATGATAAAAGCTTTCTGTCATTTGCGCCGATCTTTATCTTCTCTATGTAAAATTCCCTCACTCCACGTACCTTATGCTGACTTTTGTCCATAATTACTCCTGTGACAATGGAACGGAATTTATTAAGGGAAACCAGCGCATCGTCCACTGTGTCGTAAAGCAATTCATCTACCAGATCCGGCTCTTCCGAAAAGCCCAGTGTGCAGCCGGGCTTTATTTTTATAAATGTTGGTATCTCACACATTTCAGTCATCATTATTCTGTAGGCATATTTCACGTTTTGCACCTCCTTTTTCGTTGTTTTATTTAAATAACACTTAAAAATACATCAAAAGACATATTTCGCATAGCGTCATCTAAATTATACCAGACTGTATATTATCCGTCAATAATTCAAAGCATATACAAAATGATGGAGCGTGTCGAAAAAAAAGATAAATTGTCAAAGCAAAAAAGTTTTTATCCTCTGTCGTTCACAGAAAAGCGATTGACAAAATTTCAAAAATGTACTATAATAAATGCTATACAATCATATAAAGTACGTTTTGTAAAGGAGTATTTGTTTTATGGCTAAAAAGCAGATTTCACAGAGCGGTTATAATAAGCTTAACGAAGAACTTGATCTTCTGATTACCGTAAAGCGTGCGGAAATGGCTCAGAAGCTTAAAGAGGCACGTGCTCAGGGCGACCTCTCCGAAAACGCTGAATACGATGAAGCTAAAAACGAACAGGCTATTCTCGAAGCAAGAATAGCTGAGATTCAGTATACACTCGATAATTCAGAAGTTGTCGATGACGATGATATTTCTATTGATGAAGTAGGTCTTGGCTCTACTATACGTCTGCACAACTTCCGACTTGGAAAAACTGAGATATTCCAGATCGTCAGCAGCAACGAGGCAAGCTTTAAGGACGGAAAAATTTCAGATGAATCCCCTATCGGTAAAGGCGCACTAAAAAAGAAGGTCGGCGATACATTTATTGTTGAAGCTCCGGTCGGTGAGCTGAAATTTGAGATATTGGAAATTTCAAAATAAGGAGCTGTAAAAATGTCTGAAACTATAATACCTACAGTGGATACAGAACAGGATGTCCACGAACAGAAGCGTATCCGTATGGAGAAGCTTGCACAGCGTAAGGCGGACGGAATGGATCCGTATACTATAACAAAGTTTGACGTTACAAAAAAAGCTTCTCAGGTAAAGGCTGAGTATGAAACTGCCGAAGCTGCTGTAAAGGAAGCAGCCGGTGATGACGAAGAAAACCTGCAAAATGGTCTTGATGCGCTCAAGGAGAATATCATATCTGTTGCAGGCCGTATCATGAGCAAACGTGTTATGGGCAATGCTGTGTTTATGCATATTCAGGACAGCACTGACCGCATTCAGGTTTATGTTCGTGTAAATGATATCGGCAAGCCGCAGTTCAAAGACTTCAAGAAGTGGGACATTGGAGACATAGTAGGCGCTAAGGGTTATGCTTTCCGTACAAGAACCGGTGAGATCTCTGTTCACACTCTTGAGATAACACTTCTTTCTAAAGCATTGCTGCCGCTGCCGGAAAAATGGCACGGTCTTAAAAATCAGGATACTCGATATCGTCAGCGTTATCTTGATCTTATTGTAAATCCTGATGTTAAAAATACATTTGTTACAAGAAGCCGCATTATCAAAGAAATACGTAATTATCTCGATAATATCGGCTATGTTGAGGTGGAAACACCTGTACTTCTGCCGCTTCAGATAGCTGCTGCCGCAAGACCGTTTAAAACGCATCATAATACTCTTGATATGGATATGTTTTTGCGTATTGAGACAGAGCTTAACCTTAAAAAGCTCATTGTAGGCGGATTTGACCGTGTATATGAGGTGGGAAGAATATTCCGTAATGAGGGCATGGATCCTTCTCATAACCCTGAGTTTACGTCTATTGAAATGTATCAGGCTTATACCGATTACAAGGGTATGATGGATCTTATTGAGGATATGTATCGCTCTCTTGCTAAGACTATATGCGGAAAGGATATTATTTCCTATCAAGGAGTGGATATTCGTCTTGGCGAGCCTTGGGAACGTCTTACAATGGTCGAATCTGTAAAGAAGTACGCCGGAGTGGACTACAATGACTGGGAAACAGATGAGGATGCAAGAAATTGCGCTAAGGCTAACGGCGTTGAAGTTGAAGAGGGTGAAAACGCTACAAAGGGTCATGTACTTATTGCGTTCTTTGATGCATTTGTTGAGGATAAGCTCATACAGCCGACGATCATCTATGATTATCCTGTTGAGAATTCTCCGCTTGCTAAGCGTAAGCCTGAGAATCCTGCATTTACAGAACGTTTTGAATACTTTATTTATGCTCGTGAAATGGGAAACGCTTTCTCAGAGCTGAATGATCCTATCGATCAGAAAGAACGCTTTATTGCACAGGTTGAAGCAAGACGTGCGCTCGGCGATATGACAGGAGAAGTGGATGAGGATTTTGTAACAGCCCTTGAATATGGTCTGCCGCCAACCGGAGGCCTCGGTTTAGGTCTTGACAGACTGGTTATGCTGCTTACTGACAGCGCTTCTATACGTGATGTTCTTTTGTTCCCGACAATGCGTCCGCTGCCTAAGCAAGGCGCAAACAGCGAAGAGATTGCAGCCGAAGACGCTGAATAACAATAAAAGGGGTGGACTTGCGGCTATATGTCTGCGGTACACCCTCTTATTATGATAAAGAAAAGAGGTGCTGTTATGTCAAACGAAGAAAAGCATCCTACAGCTGAGAATGTATCCAAAGAGAAAGGTGATAAAAAAAATAAGCCTAAAAGCTTCCTCGAAACAGTTCGTGAAATAGATGAAAAAGAACGAAAACGTGAGGAAGAAATAGAAGAAAAAAGACGTCAGATATTAGATAACCGAAGAAAAAAAGAGCGTGAGGCGTACGACAAAAAAATATATCAGGAACGCATTGAGCTTATGCGCCTCAAACAAGGCATTATAGATGAAAGCGAGACTATTCATGAAGAAAAAGATATCAAGACAAAAAATTCACTTTGGAAAAGAATAGGAAACTTTTTCTATCATAATAAATGGTGGCTTGTAATAACTGTTTTTATTACAGCGATATTTGGATATATGGCATTTGACTATTTCACAGCTATACATCCTGATATGATCGTCATGGTGCTTACAGATGATCAAACGCTTCAGTCTACGAATGATTATCTTTCCAATTACTTTGAACAATTCATTGATGATATAAACAACGACGGAAGGATTCATGTTGAAATATATAATATTCCTGTTGACGATAATATAAGCGTAAGTGAATACTACAACGGAAATATGACCAAGCTTTCATCACAGTTCCAGATGGCTGATGCCATTATGGTCATTACAGACGCTGTGGCAAATAAAACTATTCTTGCCGATGATACGCTTGTTAATCTGGAAGAAATATTTCCTGACAATAAAAATGTCCGCAACACAGGGTTCTATATCAGAAATACAGACTTTATGGAAAAAGTCGGATATACAGGTGTAGTTCTTGACAGAGATATATGTATAGGTCTCAGAAAGCCCGTGAAAACTATGGATAGTAAGGCGGAGATGCAAGAAAATTACGATATAGCATTAAGTGTGCTGAAAAAAATAATGGACGATCTGCCATATGTGCAGAAAAACAGAACATTTGATACAAAAGCAGAAGGAGGTATGCAGTAATGCTTTATATAGGCTGCCATCTGCCCTCTTCAAAGGGGTATCTTTCAATGGGCAGACACGCTGTTTCACTGGATGCAAATACCTTTGCATTTTTTACAAGAAATCCACGTGGAGGAAGCGCAAAAAAAATAAATAGCTCTGATGTGGAATCATTTCTTAAATTATATGAAAAGCACAAATTCGGAACACTTGTGGCTCATGCACCATATACCATGAACCTTTGCTCCAGCAATCCATCCATACGAGAATTCGGAAGGAATATGCTTGCTGACGATATGCAGCGCATGGAATACACTCCGGGACATTACTATAATTTTCATCCCGGAAGTCATGTCGGACAAGGTGTTCAGACAGGTATAGAACAGATCTCAGATGCTTTGAATGACATTCTAACACCTACTCAGACAACCACAGTCCTGCTTGAAGGAATGGCAGGAAAAGGCAGCGAGATCGGCTCTACATTTGAGGAACTTAAAGCAATACTTGATCGTGTAGAACTAAAAGAAAAGATGGGAATATGCCTCGATACATGCCACCTCTGGGAAGCAGGATACAATATTGTAAATAATCTGGAAGGCGTACTGGAAGAATTTGATCGCATCGTTGGGATAGAATATCTTAAAGCTATGCATCTAAACGACAGCAAAAATCCTATCGGAGCTCACAAAGACAGACACGAAAAGATCGGCGAGGGTTATATAGGTACAGATGCTCTTATAAAAATTATCAACCATCCGATTTTGAAAAAATTGCCATTCATTCTTGAAACACCAAATGATGACGACGGTTATGCCAATGAAATAAGCCTTATGCGAAATAATTATACTGAATGGTAAAAAAAGGCAGGTGCATTAATTGCATCTGCCTTTTTATTATAAAAAAATCATTAATTAAGCAAAAAGCGACACGATTTTCTCGTGCCGCTTTTATTTAATCTAATTCAACCAGTCACAAATAAGCTATGCTTATTATTCAGAAACAGGGAGAGAATCGATCTGCTGTGCGCAATATCTGAGCAGTGCAGTTGCATCACTTGCATCAATTACACCACCGTTTGTATGACACTCAGCATTAACCTTCTGCTGATCGTTGAACTTGATAATACCAACAAGATACTTGTTCAAGTATACCAGGTCAGCAACAGATACAGCCTTATCAAGGTTGCAGTCACCAACGAGAGGCTTCAGCGGATCTACATCTGATGTTGTAGTTGTTGTGTCGCTTGAATTTGTGGTTGTTGTGTCACCAGATGTTACAGTTGTAGTTGTAGCTGTAGTTGTAGTTGTATCCTTGCTGCCAGTTGTCTGCTGAGCATCAACGTTTGGAGCTTCGTCTTCCAGGAATGAAGAGATCCAAACCAGAGGAGAGTTCCAGTTGATTGTAACTTCGTTTACAGACCAAGCTTCTACGTTATCAATGTAGCAAAGCATAGGAGCAACTTCGCCAGCCTTGTAGCCCTTACCCTGAATCATAGGATCCTGCATCTCGGAGTTGTTACCGCCAGAGAGACAGCCCTTTGGAGCAGATGGGAATGTAGAGTCGAGCTGGTTGGACCACCATCTGTGGTGTGGGTGCTCAAGGTGATGCTCACCATAACCAGAAACGTAAGAGAATTCGAGGAGGTTTCTACCAAAGAGATAGTCCATAGCAGTAGATACACCGCTGATGTACTTAATTTCCTTGTCGATATCATAAGCAAGACCCATCAACATAGCGTTGTTAACAACCATAGAGTTGGAGCCCCACTCATAACCGTTCTTCAGAGTCTTCTTCTGTTCGCCGCCCTTGAGTGTCCATACAGTAGTTTCATAGTCGTGACCAACATAAGGAACACCGAAGTCAGATGTATCCTCAAGTTCAATGAAGTAGTCAGCAGCAGACTTAACGTTGTTCTGAATTGTTGTAAGTTCGTCCTGAGTCAGCAGACCCTTATCAAGCATTGCCTGACCGTTGATAGACAGAGACAGTGTACCAAGGCTTCCTACAGTACCCCATGTAAATGCAGTAGCAGAACCGTTGTTTTCACCACCGTACAGTGAAGTATTAACACCGTAGCACTTACCAGTCTTATCATCATAAGACTGCATATCTGTCTTATACTTGGAATCTTCAGAAGTGATGTACAGCTCACAAGCTGCCCAATAGAATTCGTCAGTTACATCTGTATCGCCGTAAGGACCACCGCCCTTGTTCTGTGTCAGCGGAGCATACAGTGAAACGTGATCAGCATTCTGATCCGGAACAGTTACATATGGCTTATAGCTATCCTTAGCAGCCTTATAAGCCTTTTCAGCAAGTGCCAGACAATCAGAAGCTTCAGAAGCATTGTAAGGCTTGATAAGTCTTGAATACTGTGCCAAAGCAGCTGCAAAGTTCAGTGTAGCTGCATATGTCTTAGGCTTAACAATACGAGTCAGTTCGCCAGCTGTTGTTTTTGCTGTAGCATCAGCAGGAGATACAGCAAGAGCAGTCCACTTGTAGTCGTGAAGCTTGTGGTAAACCATACCGTCTGCCTTATCCTGCATTGTCTTGAAGAAGTCGATTTCAACCTGTACTTCATCAAGGATATCAGGTGTACCGTTGCCAGCCTCAGGAACAACTACTGTCTTACCAGCGTCATCCCACTTATCTACGTTGCCCTTGTTTACATCACGGTCAAACATAGAAAGCAGAGTCCAAACAGAAACACCGCCGTTTACTACATACTTACCATGGTCACCAGCATCGTACCAACCGCATGCACCTTCCTTGATGGAACCATTGCTTGTTTCAACATCAGCATCACTAGGAATGATGTATACCCACTTAGATTGAATGTAAGCTTCAGTATTAGCATGACCAGCCTCACGAGCCAGGTCAGAAGCAGAAGCCTTAGCGCCGTCCGGGTCAGCAGATGAGATGTACTCAGCCTTGATATCAACACCAGAACGATTCTGATAGAAGTAGTTTACTGCTTCTGTTGTCAGATTGCCATAGATCTTATTTCCGATATCAAAAGGCAGAGATGTCTTGCCATCACAAGTAATTGTGTAGCCTGTGCCCTCTTCCTGAAGCTCAGAGAAGTCCATAACCTGGTTGTAGGTATTAGAAGCATCGCACAGAGTGCCGCCGCCTGTTGTTGTGCCCTCGTATACTGTAGCACCGCTGGAATTCTTAACCTGGAATGCCTTAGGTGTAGTGTCAGGAGATTCGCCGAGTACAAGAGTAGCCTTCTTAGCGAGCTTTGTAAAGTAACCAACCTGGTTTACTTCAATACCTGTAGCTACATAATCTGCTTCAGCTACATAGTCAGACTTATCGTCTGTCATATCAACAAGAGCCATATTATCAAACTTGATAACCTTGCCTTCATTTATACAAATAAAATCTTGACCGAACTGAGGAGTTGTACCGCCGAGGTGGAATGTCCACTCGCCAACGCCCTTAGCTTCCTTATCAGCCTGGAATTCATAAGCGTATGTTGCCCACTGATTTGACGGCAGAGGATTATTCTTCCAAGCATCCCAGCCCATACCATAATCTACAGTCTGACCAGAAGAAGGAGCTTTCTTCAAAGCCTCTTCAATGCCCTTAAGATCCTTACCTTCAACATCAGAATAATTAAGATTCAGAATTGTACCGTTACCGTGCCACAATTCCTTATCATCATCAGTCATATCACCGAGCTTTGCATAGATTCTAGCGTTTGTATCATCAGTCCATACAGAATATGTAAGACGATATGTGTGACCTGACTCAATTGTCAGACCTCTGTGACGGAACTGACAGTCCCAACGACCTTCACCGTTGTTGGAAATACCACCCGGATTTGTAATCAGGATGTTATAGCATCCGTCTGAGATGTCGAATTTCATTGTACCGGTTGCGGATTCGCAGATGTGCCATGGCAGACCAGCGCCATCATTGAAGTCACCGTGACCAAGTTCCTGACCTGCATATGCAGTCAGTGATGTCATACCAGCCATAAGTGCAGATGCAGACATTGCAGCTGCCATTACGCCTGTGAGCAATCTCTTGCTCATTTTGTTCTTTGGCATAGGTTTATCCTCCTTAAAGATATAAATGAATATAAATTTTTATTTAGAAATGCTTGTGCATTTCCTTTTTAACGTAATCCCCTCACGGAGAATTTGAAAGATTTGTCGAATAATACCGTTTATCTCTGCCCCACACAATAAACAGTATTTTTACGATATTCTCTCGTTGCACTTATTATATCATAAGCGTAATATAATGTAAAGTGTTTTTCCAAAATTCAGTAGTTTTTTATAAAATCATTGTGTGTTTTTTGTTGATTTTGACCATACATATTGAAGCTTAATCTGCCATATTTCGACTTGTTTTTATATAGTAAACGCACAAAAGATATAACAAAAATAAGGACTGCACAGATAAACTCTATACAGTCCTAAATTCATTTTTTAATTTTTCTTATTTCTCAGGAAGTGAAGGAATAAGACTTACAAGGTATCTCATAAGTGACAGCAGGTCATCGCTGTTAACTTCCTTTGTGTTAACGCTGCCGTCATCCTTACAAGTTGCATTTCTGAGAGCCTGTGGACTAAGGGTTATCTGTCCCAGCAAATATTTGTTAAGGCATATGATATCCTGTACACCGACTCTGCCGTCAAGATTTGTATCACCAATGAGATCATTCCATACCGGTTCAGCTGTTGTCGTTGTAGTAGTTGTTGTGGTGGTAGTTGTTGTTGTGGTAGTGGTAGTTGTGGTAGTCGTTTCAGCAGGAATTATGATATTGATTGAACCATTTTGCAGGTCAATATCAAGATTTTTCTTTGAAGCATCATGGTAAGCTTCGCAATACTGCCTCTTCGCCGCAGGATCTATTCCTGTATCGAATTCAAGCGGGAATGAATAATATGATCCGTGCTCCGCATCTGTTTTGAGAGTAAGACCAAGGCTCTTTGCTGCTGCTTCTACTGCTTCCTTATCTGCAACATCATAATTAATAGTACCAATAATGCTGCCATCCTCTGCTGCTGCTACGCCCGTGCTTGATGAACCAACAATAACCATCTTAGCTGCTGTGAATGTCATATCAGAAAAATCTGGATATGCATCACCGGGTTCGCTGTCCTTATCGCCATTTGCGCCCACCTTGATAGCACCGCTTTTAACCGGAGTTTCAACAAACTTAACTCTTACAGCTGACAAACCGCCTTCGTCACCATAAACAGTCGGAGAAATCTCAACTACATCGCCTGGTTCTACCCAATATTCACCGGCTTTCCATGTATAGCCTGTAGGAAGATCAATAGGCTCTTCTACTATAATATTGATAGAACCGCTTATAAGATTAATCGCAATGTCATCTTTAGTTGTATCATGATAAGCTTCGCAGTATGGTCTCTTCGCCGCAGGATCTATTCCTGTATCAAATTCAAGTGGGAATGAATAATATGATCCATGCTCTGCATCTGTTTTAAGAGTAAGACCAAGGCTCGTTGCTGCTGCTTCTACTGCTGCCTTATCTGAAACATTATAGTTAATAGTGCCAATGACGCTGCCATCCTCTGCTGCATCTACGCCTGCACTTGATGAGCCAACAATGATCATCTTAGCTGCTGTAAATCTCATATCAGCGAAATCTGGATATGCTTCACCAGGTTCGCTGTCCATATCACCGTCTGCTCCTATCTTGATAGCGCCGCTTGTAAGCGGAGTTTCAACGAACTTAACTCTTACAGCAGACAAACCGCCCTTATCATTATAAACAGTTGGTGCTATCTCCACTATTTCGCCCGGCTTTACCCAGTATTCACCGGCTTCCCATCTGTAACCATTTGGCTCAGGCTTAGGAGTTGTGAATGTCTGTTCAGTAGTTTTGCCTGTAGTAGCTGTTGTTTTTGTTGTGGTAGTAGTTGACTTTGTTGTAGTAGTTGTTGCCTTAGTCGTAGTAGTTGTTATTACGCTGCTGCTCTTATCAGTAAGCACTTCAATAGAATCAACAGTTACTGTATCACAATCGATCCACCAGAAGCCGAGCTTCAGCTCACCGCCGTACTGTGTCTGAATGATCTTGGATGTTGCATCGTCGATATCCCATACGATGCTGCCGCTTTTGCCGCTGATGGTTGTTTCCATATCCTTAGTCTGTGTCCAGTAATCAGGGTCAACTGTTGTAGATGAACCGCAAGCACCCTGCCACTTACCGATAGAAGAACCCGGTGTTGAAATGTTAAAAGTTACCTTTTTGACCTTTTCACCTGTACCGATGCCGAATTCAGACCATTTCCAGCCAATCATCTTATCATCTGCCGGAAGCTTACTATATTCGATCTTAGTTGCAGGTGTGATCTTATATCCTGTACCGGAGGATGTTGAGCTGCCGGTTGTTGCTGATGTTGTCGTTGTTCCAGCAACAGGTGTTGTGGTTGTTGAGCTGCTGCTGCCTGTACCGTCTGTGGTTACTGTTATAGAATCAACAGTTACTGTACCACAGTCGATCCACCAGAAACCGAGCTTCAGCTCGCCGCCGTACTTTGTCTGAATGATCTTAGAGGTTGCGGAATCTATTTCCCATGTGATAGTACCGCTTTTACCGCTGATAGTTGTTTCCATATCCTTAGTTTGTGTCCAATAATCAGGGTCAACTGTTGTAGATGAACCGCAAGCACCCTGCCACTTACCGATAGAAGAACCCGGTGTTGAGATATTGAACTCTACCTTCTGGATATTTTCTCCTGTTCCGATGCCAAATTCTGACCATTCCCATCCGATCATTTTGTCATCAGCCGGAAGCTGACTGTAAACGATCTTAGTTGCAGGCTCGATCGTATATGTAGCTCCTGCACCAAGAACCTGAGATGCTGCCTCCTGCTCATTGCTATTTGCTAAAATAGCAGAAACGCCTGATGTACCCGCCAAGCCCGACAGTGCAACTGCCGCAGCCGACACCAATGCAATGATTTTCTTTTTGATTTTCATAATGTACTCCTTCCAAAAAAATAATAATCCGGCTCAAACATGCCATATTTATTTTAGCACAATAATCCAAAAATTGCAACGTTTTTTAGCATCTGTAAAAAAGTTAGTGCAATCCTACAGTTTTTTGATCGCTTTTTTGTTCATTATAACAACGAAAACACATGGCATATGACCATGTGTTTGTCTATTATATAAAAATAATCCATATTACCTTAGAAATAATATGACAGCCCATATGAGCAAGAATTGAATACTGCAAGCCATATTTACGGTAAAGATATCCGAACAGCAAACCAAAACCGCCGTTTAACAAAAAGCATCTTACAATTAAAATCGGCGCAAGCTCTCCAAAAAACTGCACTGTTGCAGGAAGATGCCCTGCCGCAAATAAAACTGCTGATATTATATTGGCAAATATAAGCGCACCATTTGGCACAGTATCATTTTTTCTGAAAAAAATCTTCCATATTATAAACGCAGACAACGACATAACGAACAGACGCATCAGTACCTCTTCTATTATGC
>CAMWPG010000023.1 GCA_947176075.1 uncultured Ruminococcus sp.
CTTATTATAGTATATCTGAATAAATATGTCAATAGCAAACGATACGTTTTGTCTAATTTCTAATACCATTTCGTAAGTTATTGTATAAATTCACAATATAATAAAAGCTGTATGACCATTTCTCAAGAAAAATACAATCCTTGTCAATTGCAACACCGGCTTAAGTAAGCACTCAAATATTTCCCCTACATTTTACGTGCATTTTTTCTTTCCCACGCAACAATTCGACCTTCCAAAAAAAATTCAATCATCACCCTTTCCTTGTTTCACAAGACAAAGGTCAATCGCAACGTTAAGCTTTGTCCTGATGAATACGTCGTCAACACACACTAATACAACGCTTAATACAATTATAACCTAATCAGAACAAAATGTAAAGGGGATAGAGGCATTTTTAGCGAGTTACAATAAAAATGGTCATAGGCATTGTGCAACTTTCACAATAAAATTGCGATAAAAAAGTGGCTGCCTAAAAAGTCCATCATTTTATAGGCTCTTGATAATAATTAACAAATGCAGCCTTATGGACTCTTCGACGCCATATATGATCTCATCACATATGCAGCCGTTTCAAATCTGTTTCTTAAAACTTCTGATACAATGATGAAAATGATTTTTTTCTGTTTCTTTACTTCGTTTCATAATCGTTATCTCCTTACCAATATGCTTCTGAGCCATTCCAGAAAGCATTTTTTCTCTTATTATTCTATTCTCTCAATTTCCTTATCATGTATATATGATATCATATTCCATTGCTCTTTAATACATCAATGTTCAGAGATTTCACCTTATTTTTCCGCTGTATTGCATTGATAGCCTGTACACATACAAAATTGCAAAGCTTCTGAAAAGGGCTAATAAAAAAAGCGAAATACCGCACTATTATTAATGCAGCATTCCGCTTCTGTTTCTTTAAATATTTTGTCCCTATGCCTTACTTGACAAGCTGGATAATTGCCATCTCAGCAGCGTCACCACGGCGAGGACCTGTCTTAATGATCTTTGTGTAACCGCCGTTGCGCTCATTATAGCTCGGTGCAATTTCATCGAACAGCTTCTTTGCAACGTCTTCCTTAGTTACATATGCCAGAACCTGACGCTTAGCGTGCAGATCATTCTTCTTAGCAATAGTAATCATCTTCTCAGCCATTGCACGTACTTCCTTTGCACGTGTTACAGTGGTCTCGATCTGACCGTTTTCCAGCAGATATGTTACCATACCACGCAGCATTGCCTTTCTATGATCGGTGGTTCTGCCCAGTTTTCTGGTTCCCGGCATCGTTATTCACTCCTTTTTATCGTTAGGACTTCCCCAAAAGGGCGCCTGTTCTCTTATGGGTTTGTTTTCTCAGTCTTCCTCTGATGACAAATCAAAGCCCAGTGACTGGAGCTTCTCTCTTACCTCATCAAAGGACTTCTTACCAAGATTACGCACCTTCATCATTTCTTCTTCTGACTTGTTGATCAAGTCATCTACGGTGTTGATTCCGGCACGCTTCAAGCAGTTGAAGGATCGCACTGATAAGTCAAGTTCCTCAATGGTCATCTCAAGGATTTTTTCCTTGCCCTTCTCATCCTGATCAACCAATACCTCTGCAATACTTGCTTCATCACAAAGATCAATGAACAGTTTCAGATGCTCGTTGAGGAGATTGGCTGCCTGTGATAATGCTTCCTTTGCGGAGATAGTTCCATCCGTCCATACCTCCATTATAAGCTTATCGTAGTCAGTAACCTGTCCGAGTCGTGTATTCTCAACCTGATAGTTTACCTTTAAAACAGGAGTATAAATACTGTCAACTGCAATTACATCTATTGATGCATTCATCATCTGCTTATTGCGTTCCGAAGAAACATAACCTCTGCCACGGTCAATTACAATCTCCATATTAAGCTTTGCATCCTTATTAAGAGTTGCAATGTGCATTCCCGGATCAAGAATGTTTACCTCGGAATCTGTTTTGATATCTCCTGCTGTTACCTCGCATTCACCCTCTGCTTCGATGCAGACGGTCTTAGGACCTTCTCCATACAGCTTAGCTGTCAGTCCTTTGAGGCTCAGGATTATCTCTGTCACATCTTCCTTAACTCCGGGAATTGTGGTCAGTTCATGATGTACGCCGTCGATCTTTACAGATGTAACAGCTACACCAGGCAGTGAGGAGAGCAGCACACGTCTGAGGCTGTTTCCTATGGTTATACCATAGCCACGCTCCAGCGGTGCTAAAACGAATTTACCATACTTGCCGTCGCTCCGCAGCTCAACTGTATCCAGCTCCGGCTTTTTAATTTTTTCCAGCATAAAAGCACCCTCCTATTGCGCAATCGCTTAAGTCCTTGTTTCTTTGACTGTCTGTTATGATCCTTTAAATTACTTGGAATACAGCTCGACGATCAGATGTGCTGCTACCTCGTAATCAAGATCCTCCGGGTTTGGAAGACGTACGATCTTTGCAGAATATGCTTCCTTATTAGCTTCCATCCAAAGCGGAACTGTACGATCAGCTGTCTGCTCTACAACTTCCTTAAATTTAGCGCTGGATTTGCTGCCCTCATGAAGTTCAATTACATCGCCTTCCTTTACACGATAGGAAGGAATATCAATGCGAATACCATTTACAGTGAAATGCTTGTGTGTTACAAGCTGTCTTGCTTCACGACGTGTAAGCGCCAGTCCCATACGGAATACTACACTATCAAGTCTTGTTTCCAGACAAGTTATCAGGTTGTCACCTGCTTTACCTGCCATCTTACTTGCAAGCTCAAAGTAGTGATAGAACTGCTTTTCACCTACGCCATAGATGAACTTCAGCTTCTGCTTTTCCTTCAGCTGCATACCGTATTCAGATACCTTCTTACGGCTGTTTGCATTAGGATTTCTGTTAGATTCCTTGGAGATACCCATTACCATAGGACTAATACCCAGATATCTGCATCTCTTCAGAATTGGTTCTCTACTTACTGCCATACTCGTTACCTCCTGTGATTAGACACGACGTCTCTTAGGCGGACGGCATCCATTGTGTGGGATCGGGGTTACATCCTTGATCATCTTTACTTCAAGACCAACTGTCTGAAGAGCACGAATTGCTGCTTCACGACCTGCACCCGGGCCCTTTACATATACTTCTACAGACTTCAGACCATGCTCCATAGCTGCCTTAGCTGCTGTTTCTGCTGCTGTCTGAGCTGCAAACGGAGTGGACTTTTTGGAGCCACGGAAACCGAGGCCGCCTGCACTTGCCCAGCTGATTGCATTACCCTGTGTATCTGTAATTGTTACAATCGTATTGTTAAATGTAGACTGAATGTGTACAGCACCATTTTCAATATTCTTACGCTCTCTGCGTCTTCTGATTGCAACTTTTTTACCTTTCTGCTGTGCCAAAACGGAAACCCTCCCTTACTTCTTCTTGTTAGCGATTGTCTTTGCCGGACCCTTACGGGTTCTTGCGTTTGTCTTGGTACGCTGTCCTCTTACCGGCAGACCCTTACGATGACGTACGCCTCTGTAACAACCGATTTCTACCAGTCTCTTGATGTCAAGAGCAATATTTCTTCTAAGGTCACCTTCAACGACGCAGTTCTTGTCGATGTAGTCACGCAGCTTAGCCACGTCTTCTTCCGAAAGATCCTTTACTCTTACATCCGGATTGACACCAGTGTCAGCCAGAATCTTTGTAGCTGTGCTCTGACCAATACCATAAATATATGTCAGACCGATCTCAACACGCTTGTTCTTCGGAAGGTCAACACCTGCTATTCTTGCCATTTTTTATCGCACCTCCATTTTTAAAATTCTGCGGATTAACCCTGACGCTGCTTATGCTTAGGATTTTCGCAGATTATCATTACCTTGCCCTTACGCTTAATTACTTTGCATTTTTCGCAAATAGGCTTTACGGAAGGTCTAACTTTCATTGGATTTTACCTCCTTACAGACTGTCCATTTACCTTGGATGCTCTGCATCCCTTCTGCTTAATACCTCTTCTGGCGTTACTTGGCTCTCCAGGTGATTCTGCCCTTTGTCAAGTCATAGGGTGACATTTCCACTGTTACCTTGTCGCCCGGCACAATGCGGATATAATTAAGCCGCAGTTTGCCAGATACATGCGCAAGAATGGTATGCTTATTCTGAAGCTCAACTCTGAACATTGCGTTCGGCAGTGCTTCCTGAACGATGCCCTCTACTTCGATCATATCTTCCTTAGACAACTTTGATAACCTCCCCATTATGGTTCTATAATGTGAATTCTTTAAGCAAACCACAAAGCTTTTTGTTCGTGATTTGCGTAAGCGCAATTTGTTTGCCGGTCATGCGAAGATGCTTTACATTCTTTCGCTTAGGACTTGAAAGCTTTCTTGTTTTGCCGTCTGCTATAAGGGCATAGCGCTCTGCATATTCAAGCACTGCAAAAAACTTTCCCTTGTCCCTGCCGGCTGTTGCGCATACGATCAGACCTTTTTCTGGTTCCATGAGACCTCTCCTTATATCCGGGTCATTATCACAGGACCATCCTTGGTTATTGCGATCTGATGCTCAAAGTGTGCCGACAGACTTCCGTTGGCGGTTACTACCGTCCAGCCGTCCTTCAGAACTCTGACACCATCGCCCTTTTGATTTATCATTGGTTCAATGCAGAATGTCATTCCCGGCATAAGTCTTATGCCGTGACCGGGTCTTCCGTAATTCGGAACCTCCGGATCTTCGTGCATCTCATGTCCGATTCCATGTCCGCAGTATTGTCTTACAATACCGTATCCACGCTCTGTGCAATATGCTTCAACAGTATGGCATACATCACCCAGACGTGCTCCAACTTGAGCAGCTTCAATAGCTTTATAGAGGCTTGCCTCTGTTACATCAAGCAGCTCCTGTGCTTCCTTTGAGATCTTGCCCACGGGAAAGGTTTTAGCATTGTCGCCGACAAAACCGTCATAGGTTGCGCCAACATCCACGCTTACGATATCGCCTTCACGAATAATTTTTTTCTTACTCGGAATACCGTGAATCACTTCTTCATTAATAGAAATACACGCACTGGCGGGAAAGCCGCCATAGCCCAGAAATGTTGGTACAGCATTACAGCTTACGATAAAATCATGAATGATCTTATCGAGCTGAAACGTTGTCATACCGGGTTTTATAGACTTGCCTGCCAGTTCCAATGCACGAGCGGCAATTCTGCCCGCCTCACGCATTTTCGCCAGATCAGTTTTTGATTTAATTGTAATACTCATTACTTAGCGCCTACTGCAGCCAGTGTCAGCTTGGTAGTGTCAGCCACTTCCTCCTGACCGATTACAGTATCAAGCTTGCCCTGCTTTGCATAGTATTCCTTCAGCGGCTCAGTCTGTGCGTGATAAACACTCAGACGATCCAGCACTGTTTCAGGCTTATCATCCTTACGGATAATTGTAGCAGCGCCGCACTTATCACAAACGCCCTCAACCTTGCTCGGCTTGAACATTACATGATAGCTTGCTCCGCAGCCTTCGCATACACGGCGGCCTGAAACTCTCTCCTTGATCGTTTCATCCGGAACGAAGATCTCCAGTACCTTATCGATCTGTACGCCCATAGCATCCAAAGCCTCAGCCTGTGGAACTGTTCTCGGGAAACCATCAAGAATAAAGCCCTTTGCACAGTCATCCTGTGCGATACGATCCTTCAGTATTCCGATAACGATTTCATCGGAAACCAGCGCACCTGCATCCATAGCAGCCTTTGCTTTAAGACCGTATTCAGTGCCATTCTTTACAGCCTCACGCAGCATATTGCCGGTTGAGATCTGCGGAATGGACAATGCTTCAGAAATTACCTCTGCCTGTGTGCCCTTACCAGCACCCGGCGCACCTAAAAGAATCAGGTTCATAAATATGCCTCCTTGCGATTATTCGAGGAATCCCTTGTGATGACGCATCATCATTTCGGACTCCAGTGTACGAGCTGTTTCCAGTGCTACGCTTACTACGATAAGAACGGTCGTACCGCCCATTGCCAGTGAGCTGAGCGCTGAATCCCACATTGTCATAAAAATAGGGAATATAGCGATAATACCTAAGAAGAATGCACCAACCAGTGTAATCTTATTCAGTACACGCTGAATATAGTCAGATGTCGGCTTGCCGGGACGAATACCCGGGATAGCTCCGTTATTCTGACGGAGATTATTTGCAATTTCAATAGGATTGTACTGCATTGATACATAGAAGAAATTAAATGCTATTATCAGTACAAAGTAAATTGCAGCATAGCCGCCGGAATTCATCTTAAAGAAGTTGATAAAGCCATTATAGAAATTCTGCCAGAAGCCCTGAGGATCTGCATACAGAGGCTTAAACAACTCAATTGTACTCGGCAATGACATAAAGCTCATTGCAAAAATGATAGGCATAACACCGCTCATCATTACCTTTACAGGAATGTTAGCAGTCTGTCCGCCATACTGCTTTCTGCCAATAACACGCTTTGCATACTGAATCGGAATACGGCGCTCTGCATTGTTCATGAAAACAATGAATGTGATGATCGCTACAAACAGAATCAGTACTGCAATTGAAACGAACAGATAAGGATTAGGATCACTTGATGTAAGTGATGCCATAGTTCCGACCATCTGCGGAAAACGTGCAAGAATACCAGCAAAGAGGATCATTGAGATACCATTGCCAATGCCCTTGTCATTGATTCTGTTACCCATCCATACTACTATAGATGTACCAGCTACAAAGCTCATTACAATAACAGCGCCAATAAATACGTTTTCAAATGTTGTGCTGCCCTTTATAACGGCACCCATACCGTTTTTCAGAGTAAGGTAATATGCTATAGACATGAAAAGTGCGATTGCCATAGCAACAGCTGCCGTGATCTTATTCAGCTTCTTCTGTCCCTCTTCGCCCTCTTCACGCATACGCTCCAGAGGAGGAAGTGCATATGTCAAAAGCTGCATAATGATGGAGGCATTGATGTACGGTGTGATCGAAAGTGAAAACACCGTTGACTGTGACAGCGCACCACCGGTAATAATATTCAGATATTCCAGAAAGTTACCGCCTGTTGCATTCTCGCTCATCCAAGTGGATACAACGCTTGTATCCAGAAACGGTACAACAAGGGCACAGCCCAAACGGAAAATAATAATCATGAATAATGTGTACAAAAGCTTCTTACGGATGTCTTTTATCCTCCAAGCGTCTCTCAGCGTCTTAAACACATTACATCACCTCTGCTTTTCCGCCAGCCTTTTCAATTTTATCAACTGCACTCTTTGTAAACTTTGCAGCCTTTACGGTCAGCTTTGTAGTCAGTTCACCGTCGCCCAGAATCTTAACGCCGTCGCAAACCTTTTTTACAAGACCGGATGCCTTCAGCAGTTCTGCGTCTACTACAGTGCCCTCTGCAAATATATTCAGTGCAGATACGTTTACTGTTGCATACTTAGCAGCGAAGATATTATTAAAACCTCTCTTAGGAATTCTTCTTGTCATCGGCATCTGACCGCCTTCAAATCCGATTCTAACGCCGCCTCCGCTTCTTGCATTCTGACCCTTATGGCCCTTGCCTGCGGTCTTGCCGTTACCGGAACCGTGACCTCTGCCGATTCTCTTAACTTCCTTTGTGGAACCTTCTGCCGGGGATAATTCGTGAAGTTTCATTCTGTGCACCTCCTTGCTTATGCTTCTTCAATCTCAACGAGGTGAGAAATCTTCTTGATCTTACCGAGGGTAGCTGCATTATCCGGCTGAACGGTGCTGTCACCGATCTTCTTCAGTCCCAGAGTGTTTGCAGTAGCAATCTGATCCTGCTTTCTGCCGATAAGGCTCTTTACGAGCGTGATTTTCTTTGCCATTTCTGCGCCCTCCTTAATTCAAAATCTCTTTAACAGACTTGCCTCTCTTTTCAGCAACCTCTGCAGCTGTTGTACAGGATGCCAGTCCATTGATTGTTGCACGTACTACGTTGCAGGGATTATTGGAGCGCAGAGACTTGGTTCTGATATCCTTGATACCTGCCACTTCGATGACTGCACGTACAGGACCTCCGGCAATAACACCGGTACCGGCTGCTGCCGGCTTCATCAGTACTGCGCCTGCGCCAAACTTGCCTACGATCTCGTGTGGAATTGTTGTGCCCTTCAGCGGAACCTTGACCAGGTTCTTCTTTGCATCTTCGATACCCTTGCGGATCGCATCCGGAACTTCGCCGGATTTACCCAGACCGAAACCAACAGTACCATTGCCGTCGCCTACTACTACCAGTGCAGCGAACTTCATAATACGGCCGCCCTTTACAGTCTTTGATACTCTATTTATGGAAACAACCTTTTCGATCAGTTCCATGCCGTTCGGATCAATTTTAGCCAAAGTAATGCCTCCCTTATTAGAAATTCAGACCGCCCTCACGAGCACCTTCTGCCAGTTCCTTTACTCTTCCGTGATATATATATCCGCCTCTGTCGAAAACGACATCCTTGATATCCTTATCAAGCGCACGTTTTGCGATCATCTGACCTACCTTACGTGCTGCCTCCGTGTTACCGCCTGCACCTTCAAATTCCTTATCCATTGTAGATGCAGCTGCCAGTGTTACACCGTTTACGTCGTCAATGATCTGAGCGTAAATGTGCTTTGCAGAACGGAATACATTCAGACGAGGACACTCAGGAGTACCGGAAATCTTCGCACGAACTCTTGCATGTCTTTTTGCTCTGGCTTTCTTGCTGTCTGCTTTTTTAATCATAGCAATGATCTCCTTTCAATTACTTCTTGCCCTTACCGGTCTTGCCTTCCTTACGGATAATATGCTCATCCACATAGTGGATACCCTTGCCCTTATAAGGCTCAGGCTCACGCATCTCACGGATTTCTGCTGCTACCTGACCTACAGTCTGCTTATCAATACCGCTTACGATAATTGTATTCGGCTGCGGTACTTCAAGCTTTACATCATCAGTATCGGAAAATACTACAGGATGTGAATAACCGAGGTTCAATGTCACATCGCTGCCCTTCTTTGCAGCACGATAACCAACACCCTCTATGATAAGAGTCTTGCTGAAGCCGTTTGATACGCCTTCGATCATGTTTGCAATAAGAGTTCTTGTCAGACCGTGAAGTGATCTGTGTTCCTTAATGTCAGACGGACGTGTTACTGTTACTACGCCTTCAGCAACCTCAATTGTCATTGCTGCATCAAACTTACGTGTCAGCTCACCCTTAGGACCTTTTACTGTTACTACGTTGCCTTCGTTTGTTACTGTAACACCGGCAGGGACACTGATCGGCTTTTTACCTATTCTTGACATAATTCCCTGTCCTCCTTACCAAACGTATGCTAAGATCTCGCCACCGACATTCAGCGAACGAGCCTTCTTATCAGTCATGATGCCCTTTGAAGTAGAAACGATTGCTATACCCAATCCCTTTCTTACCTTCGGCATATCTGCACAGCTTGCGTAAATACGCAGACCGGGCTTGGAAACTCTGCGCAGTCCGGTGATTACCGGTGTTCTGTTTTCACCATATTTAAGTGTGATTTTGATGATGCCCTGCTTGCCGTCGTCAATCACATTAAATGCCTTGATGTAGCCTTCATCAAGCAGAATCTGAGTGATTGCCTTCTTCACATTTGAAGCAGGAACGTCAACAGTGGCGTGCTTTGCGGAACTCGCATTACGAATTCTTGTCAGAATGTCTGCGATTGTATCAGTAATCTGCATGCCTATGACCTCCTTTTCGTTTTCGTAACTTTTACCAGCTTGCCTTCTTAACACCCGGGATCTTACCGTCGTGTGCCAGTTCTCTGAAGCATACACGGCAGATGCCATACTTTCTCAGATAAGAGTGCGGTCTTCCACAGATCTTGCATCTTGTGTAAGCTCTTGTAGAGAATTTGGGAGTCTTCTGCTGCTTTAATTTCATTGCCATCTTTGCCATTTGATTGTTCCTCCCTGATTACTTTGCGAACGGAGCGCCGAGCAGTGTCAGCAGTTCCTTTGCTTCTTCATCGGTATTGGCAGTGGTGATGAAGTTGATATCCATACCTCTTACCTTGTCAATCTTATCATATTCAATCTCCGGGAAAATCAACTGTTCCTTGATACCTGTAGAGTAGTTGCCTCTGCCGTCGAAGGAGTTTGCATTGATTCCTCTGAAATCACGAACACGAGGGAAGCTTACATTGAACAGCTTGTATACGAATTCGTACATCTTTTCGCCACGCAGTGTAACCTTTACACCGATCGGCATACCCTCACGGAGCTTGAAGTTAGCTACGGACTTCTTAGCCTTGCAGACTACCGGCTTCTGACCAGTGATTGCTGCAAGATCTGTCATTATAGCGTCAATTACCTTTGCATTTTCCTTTGCTTCTCCGGCACCTACGTTGATAACTACCTTGTCCAGCTTCGGAATCTGCATTACGTTCTCATAACCAAACTTCTTCATCATTGCAGGAGCAACGGTGCTGTTATAATAATCCTTTAACGTAGACATATCGTTTCTCCTTTACTCAAATGATTTGCCGCACTTTTTGCAGACACGCAGCTTCTTGCCGTCCTCTACAACATGACCAACTCTTGTCGGCTTGTCGCACTTAGGGCATACCAGCTGAACCTTAGATGCATAAATTGCGCCCTCAGTCTCAACGATTCCGCCAACCTGTCCCATTCTTGTGGGCTTTACGTGCTTAGTAATCTTGTTGAAACCTTCAACGATTACCTTGCCTTCCTTAGGGCTTACTGCTACTACCTTACCGGTGAGCTGACCCTTGGACTTGTCATTGACATCCTTATACTTGTATACGTCCTTGCCTGTCAGCAGAACAACGGTGTCACCAGTTTTTACGTGAACTTTACTCATTTTTCCTGGCACCTCCGATTAAAGTACTTCCGGTGCCAGAGACAGAATCTTCATGTAATCCTTTTCACGAAGCTCTCTTGCTACCGGTCCGAAGATACGAGTGCCCTTCGGGTTCTTGTCTTCCTTGATAATAACTGCAGCATTCTCATCAAAGCGAATGTATGTGCCGTCTTCTCTTCTCAGTCCCTTTACAGAACGTACGATAACAGCCTTTACAACATCGCCCTTCTTTACAACGCCGCCGGGTGTTGCTTTCTTAACAGAAGCTACTACAACATCGCCGATATTTGCATATCTTCTGCGAGTTCCGCCGAGAACTCTTATGCACATCAGTTCCTTTGCGCCGGTGTTGTCTGCAACCTTCAAATAAGTCTGCATCTGAATCACAGCGAGTTCCTCCTTTCAGCTTCGCACATGATGCGAAACCTCTTCCTTTTATCTTCGATAATTTACTTCGCCTTTTCGAGAATATTGACTACTCTCCATCTCTTGTCCTTGGACAGCGGACGAGTCTCCATTACCTCTACACGGTCGCCCTTTCTGCACTCGTTATTTTCATCGTGTGCCTTCAGACGTACTGTTCTCTTTACGATCTTCTTGTAAAGCGGGTGCTTTACATTGTCAATAATTGCAACAACAACAGTCTTATCCATCTTGTCACTAACGACCATTCCGACTCTTGTTTTTCTAAGATTTCTTTCAGCCACTGTAAAGCCCTCCTTTTACTGCTGTGCGGACTGGATCTCCGCAGCGCGGATTGCAGTCTTTACACGTGCAATATCTTTCTTAACAGCCTTAATGCGAGCTGTATTCTCCAGCTGATTAGCTGCAAGCTGAAAACGAAGTGCAAAGAGCTCTTCCTTCAGGTCACCCAGCTTGGAATTCAGTTCATCAACTGTCATAGCATTTACTTCAGTTGCCTTCATTACTGCTCGCCTCCTTCTTCAGCCTTTGTAATAAACTTACACTTAATAGGCAGCTTGTGCATTGCAAGACGCATTGCCTCTCTTGCTGTCTCTTCCGGTACGCCTGCGATCTCAAACATTACACGACCCGGCTTAACTACTGCTACCCAGTATTCCGGTGCGCCCTTACCGGAACCCATTCGAGTACCAGCTGGCTTCTTTGTTACCGGCTTATCCGGGAAAATCTTGATCCATACCTGACCGCCACGCTTAATATAACGTGTCATTGCGATACGGGCAGCTTCGATCTGGTTAGAGGTGATCCATGCCGGCTCCATTGCCTGAAGACCAAAATCACCATTGCTTACAAAGTTTCCTCTGTATGCCTTACCTGTCATACGTCCTCTGTGGACACGACGATATTTTACTCTCTTCGGAAGCAGCATTACTGGTTACCTCCTTCTTTTTTAGCGTCACGACGGAAATTGCCGCCGTTTCTTCTGTCACCATTGCGATTATCACGACGTCTTCTGTCGTCTCTTCCGCCACGGCCATTATCACGGGACTTTCTCTCGATCTTTTCTCTCTGTGCAGCAGCCTTAGCAGCGTCACCCTTAAGAACTTCGCCCTTATAGATCCATACCTTTACGCCCAGACGACCGTATGTGGTATGAGCCTCAGCTGTACCGTAGTCAATATCTGCACGAATTGTCTGCAGCGGGATCGTACCCTCGTGGTATGTCTCAGAACGTGCAATTTCTGCACCGCCCAGACGACCGGAAACCATTGTCTTGATGCCCTTTGCACCCATGCGCATAGCACGACCGATGGACTGCTTCATTGCACGGCGGAAAGAAGCTCTGTTCTCCAGATCCAATGCAATCTTTTCAGCTACCAGCTGAGCATCCATATCAGGCTGCTTAACCTCTACGATGTTTACATATACCTGCTTGCCCATCATCTTTTCGAGCTGAACACGCAGCTTATCGATTTCTGCACCGCCACGGCCGATTACTACGCCTGGCTTAGCACAATGAATGTGGATTCTTACCTTATCTGCGAAACGTTCGATCTCGATCTTTGGAACGCCTGCTGCATACAGGTTCTTCTTGATGAACTTACGAACGTTGTAATCTTCAACCAGCATATCGCCGAAATCAGCCTTGTTCGCAAACCAGCGTGAATCCCAATCCTTAATTACACCAACACGGAGACCGTGTGGATTAACCTTCTGGCCCATATCTAAACCTCCTTGGGATTATTCTTCTTCCTTCAGAACAATAGTGATGTGTGAAGTTCTCTTGTAAATGCGGAATGCTCTGCCCTGTGCTCTCGGCTGAATCCTCTTCATTATCGGACCCGGAGTAACATAGCATTCTGCTACAACAAGATTATCCTTGTTCATGCTGTGGTTGTTTTCTGCGTTTGCAATAGCGGACTTCAAAAGCTTTGCCAGCATAGGGCTGGCTGCCTTCGGGGTGAGGTCCAGTGTTGCCAGTGCAATATCAACAGGCTTGTTTCTAATCAGATCAAGTACGATCTGTACCTTTCTCGGCGCAATGCGAGCATTTCTCAGATATGCTCTTGCTTCCATTTGAACTCCTCCTTCCGCAATTACTTCTTGCCGTTATTTGATGTCTTAGAACCTGCGTGGCCCTTGAATGTTCTTGTTGGTGCGAATTCGCCCAGCTTATGACCTACCATGTCCTCTGTTACATATACCGGAACGTGCTTACGACCATCGTGTACGGCAAATGTGTGTCCTACGAAATCCGGGAAAATGGTGGACGAACGGCTCCAAGTTTTGAGCACTTTCTTTTCGCCGGCTTCATTCATAGCCATTACTCTCTTCATCAGGACCTCCTGTACGTATGGTCCCTTCTTGATGCTTCTGCTCATGAATCTGTTCCTCCTTTCCCCTTACTTACCGTTGCGGCGCTTTACGATATACTTATCGGAAGGATTATGCTTCTTTCTGGTCTTATAACCCAGAGCCGGTTTGCCCCAAGGTGTTACAGGACCCGGACGTCCGATAGGTGACTTACCTTCACCACCACCGTGTGGATGATCACATGGGTTCATTACAGAACCTCTTACTGTAGGTCTCCAGCCCTTATGGCGCATACGACCAGCCTTACCATAGCTTACATTCTCATGGTCAATGTTTGATACCTGACCAATGGAAGCACGGCAGTTAATCGGTACTTTTCTCATTTCGCCGGAAGGAAGTCTTACAAGTGCATACTTTTCTTCCTTGCCCATGAGCTGTGCCATATTGCCTGCGCTTCTTACCAGCTGAGCGCCCTTGCCTGGATAAAGCTCAATGCCGTGGATAAATGTACCAACCGGAATTGCGCTCATCGGAAGTGCATTACCCGGCTTGATGTCTGCGTCTGCACCTGAACGTACAGTATCGCCAACCTTCATGCCTTCAGCTGCGAGAATATAGCTCTTTGTACCATCCTCATACTGGATCAGCGCGATAAATGCGCTTCTGTTTGGATCATACTCAAGAGTAAGAACCTGTGCATTCATGCCGTCCTTTGTTCTCTTAAAGTCGATTACACGATACTTTCTTCTATTGCCGCCGCCTCTGTGACGAACGGTGATTCTGCCGTAGCTGTTTCTACCGGAAGTTTTCTTCAGCGGTTCGAGCAAGCTTTTCTCCGGCTCTACCTTTGACAGCTTGGAATAATCTGTAACTGTCATGTTACGGCGAGACGGTGTCGTCGGCTTATAGGTTTTAATTGCCATTTATTTCACTCCTTAAATGCTCTTTTGCGGGAGCATTACTCCCATACCTGACTGTTTCTATTAACAGTCTTTATCAGAACATACCGTCGAAGAACTCGATGGTGCCCTTACGCTTCTTTTCTGTAGGATCTGGATTGATAGTAACAATAGCCTTCTTATAGTCAGCCTTCTTACCAACAAAACGTCCTACGCGCTTTGTACGTCCAATGCAGTTCATTGTGTTTACCTTAACAACCTCTACATTAAACAGAGCTTCAGCAGCCTTTGCAATTTCCACCTTATTTGCATTCTTTGCAACCTTAAAGGTGTACTTGCTGTTTGCCATACCGTCTACGCTCTTCTCAGTGATTACCGGTGTCAAAATGATGTCCTGCGGTGCTTTCACTTTGCATACACCTCCTCGATTTTTGCAACAGCATCCTTAGAAACGATGAACTTGTCATAGTTCAGAATGTCGTATACATTAAGGGTGTTGACAGCAGCTGTCTTTACTCCCTTGATATTTGCAGCACTCTTGATTACCTTGCTGTTTGCTTCAGCTGTAACGATCAGTGCCTTGCCTTCTACGTTCAATGCCTTCAGCATTTCAACAATCGTCTTTGTCTTATATGCATCTACTACCAGTGTATCGAGCACGATCATGTTATTATCAAGAACCTTTGTTGAAAGTGCAGACTTCATAGCCAGTCTACGAACCTTCTTGTTCAGTGCATAACGATAATCTCTCGGCTTCGGTCCAAGTGCCACACCACCGTGTGTCCACTGAGGAGCTCTGATAGAACCCTGTCTTGCATGACCTGTTCCCTTCTGTCTCCAAGGCTTTCTGCCGCCGCCGCGAACTTCTGTACGAGTAAGTGTGGACTGTGTGCCCTGACGCTGATTTGCAAGATAGTTAACTACCATTGCGTGCATTACTGCTTCGTTCGGTGTAATTCCAAAGACAGCATCTGCAAGCTCTGTTTCAGAAACAGCCTTACCTGCCATATCAAAAACTGAAATCTTAGCCATTTGCGTTGCCTCCTTTCTTACGCCTTAACGCTGTTTACGATTGTAACAATGCTGCCCTTAGCGCCAGGAATTGCGCCCTTTACAGCGATGAGATTATTCTCTGTATCAATCTTTACAACTTCCAGATTCTGTACAGTTACCTTTTCAGCACCCATATGACCCGGCATACCCTTACCCTTATAAATACGAGATGGTGATGAGCAAGCGCCCATTGAACCTGCTTCTCTGTGTACAGGGCCTGTACCATGAGTCATCTTAAGTCTGTGCTGGTTATGACGCTTGATTGCGCCGGCAAAACCTTTACCCTTGCTTGTGCCGCTAACATCAACGCTGTCGCCTACTGCGAATGTGTCAGCCTTAATAATATCTCCAACGTTAATGCTGTCGCAGTCATCAAGTCTGAATTCCTTCAGTGTCTTCTTTGCTGCAACCTCTGCCTTGTCGAAATGGCCCTTCATCGGCTTGTTTACTTTCTTGGGCTTCACTTCGCCAAATCCGATCTGCACTGCTGCGTAGCCATCGTTCTCGATTGTTTTCTTCTGAACAACAACGCAAGGACCAGCTTCTACAACAGTTACCGGGATCACTTTGCCAGCTTCATCGAAAATCTGCGTCATGCCGATCTTCTTGCCGATAATTGCTTTCTGCATTTGTTTTTCCTCCTATAGGTTATTGGTTGACCTTTCATCAACTTGACCTTTACGGTTATTGGTTGGCATCTGCCAACATTACCTTTACAGCCTCGGCTGTAATTACTTAAGCTCCATGACGATATCTACGCCTGCCGGAATTTCCAGCTTCTGCAGAGCTTCAGTTGTTTTCTGTGTCGGTCTGATCACGTCCACAAGTCTCTTGTGTGTACGAATCTCAAACTGCTCACGGCTATCCTTGTACTTATGAGTAGCTCTCAGTACGGTGATAACCTCCTTGTCAGTCGGGAGTGGGATCGGACCGGATACTCTTGAACCGCTTCTCTTAGCTGCTTCAACGATCTTTGCTGCTGCTGCATCTACAGTCGCATGTTCATAGCCCTTGATCTTGATTCTGATCTTTTCATTGACTGCCATTGTTTTCGCCTCCTTAGCATAATGTTAGAGGGGCTGAGATCTCTCTCGCAGGATTCTTACACGCCGCCGGGTGTTTCACCTCGGCATAACACAAATGACCCGAAAAACTTTATGTTCCCCGAGTCAGCATAACTTTAACACAGTACAAACTTTGCGCAGAATGCACCCCTACGCATTTACTTTGCCACATACCGTGTAATTATCCTGCTTCGCCCGGTTTTAAATCGGACATACTCCACGAAAATTACCTGACATACCGCCAGCAACCTTTCGCTTCTACGCATATCTATTGCAATCACGCTCGTATATTATAGCATACTTTTCCACCCTTGGCAATACCTTTACATCTTTCGAATTGTAAATTTTTAATGAATCGGCACAAATATTATGCTATCCTATCTGCTGTTTTTAAAAATAACTAATTTTTTCAGTAATTTCCACTTTATGCTTGAATTTATTCAATTTATATGTTATAATATATAAAACAGCTTTGCACTCCAGGTTAATTTATAAAATCAGCGGCAAAATATAATTTATAGTAAACGACAAATTTATTTAGTTAACGTTTGCTGTTTGCCGATACGCACGCAGTGAGAAAATGTGTGGGGCATTTAATATTTTACCATAATAATTTCCGCTGAAACAAGGGATTCTTACCGCATAAGAGACAAAAAGCGATCTTCTGCGGTTATATTTTTTAGAAAGGATTGATTTTTAATGACAAAGAATGACGCCGTCTGTAAACTTAAACAGTACGATCAGCTGCACATTCTCAATTTTTTTGATTCGCTGTCTGAAAATGCTCAGGACGAGCTGCTTGCACAAATAGAATTGCTGGATATTTCTGTACTCGACAGACTTGAGGACAGCTCAAAATCTAAACGAGGTAAATTTGAGCCGCTAGGCGCACTGACTCTTGACGAGATCGCACAAAATGAAGCTGAATTTCGTGAAATAGGTCTGAATACCATACGTGAGGGAAAGGCTGCATGTATCCTTCTTGCAGGCGGACAGGGTTCGCGGCTTGGCTTTGAGCATCCTAAGGGTATGTTTAATATAGGCGTAACCCGTGAACTTTATGTTTATGAATGCCTTTTCAATAATCTTATGAATGTCACTGACGAGGCTGGTTCTTTTATACATCTATTTATTATGACCAGCGAATCAAACGATATTGAAACACGTGAATTTTTAGAAGAAAACAAGTATTTCGGATACAGCGCAGAATATGTGCATTTCTTCGTACAGGAAATGGCTCCTGTCATTGACGATTCCGGAAAAATTCTTATGACAGCACCTGATACTATAGCTATGTCGCCAAACGGCAATGGAGGATGGTTTTCTTCAATGGATCGTGCCGGACTTCTGCCGCTTTTGCAGCGTGAAGGTATACAGTGGCTCAATGTATTTGCGGTGGATAATGTTCTACAGAAAATGGCTGATCCTGTATTTATCGGCGCTACAATATCATCCGGATGCACATCAGGCGGAAAGGTCGTTGCTAAGGCTGAACCGAATGAAAGGGTAGGCGTACTTTGCACAGAGGACGGAAAACCGTCCATAGTTGAGTATTATGAAATGACAGACGAGATGCGGACTCAGCGTGAGCCTGACGGAAAGCTTTCATATAATTACGGTGTTATTCTTAATTACCTGTTCAGAGTAGATAGTCTGATCGAAACTCTTGACAAAAATCTTCCGCTGCATATGGCTCATAAGGCAGTGACATATATTGATGAAAACGGCAAAACGATAATGCCTGATGCTCCTAACGCATATAAATTTGAGACGCTGGTACTCGATATGATCCATATGCAGGATTCATGTCTTGCTTATGAAGTTGTACGTGAAAAGGAATTCGCACCTGTTAAGAATAAAAAAGGAGTAGATTCAGTAGATACTGCACGTGAGCTTCTGAAAAAAAATGGCGTAAAGCTTTGACCTTGGAGATAAGATATGTTTTCACTGAATGAACTTGGAGAATATCAGGCTAAACTTAATGGCATAACCTTTGTATGCGATGAAACAGATTCTATGACAGCAAAAACAGCTGACGCTATTGCAAAGTGCTATAAAGAAAAGACCTGCGACATTGCAAAATTTATGATAAACGAAGGTATAGACGAATATTTTGGAAACATTTCCGAAAGCGATATTATAAGATCTCTTGGCTTTCCAATTATCAGTCTTGACCGAAATACCATCACATATCCTGATAACAGCTTTGACGATATGCTTATAATAGAATTTCATTTCAGAGGTATACTGGAGGAATTCTATGGGCTTGATATCGATGGATAAAAATAACAGATAAGGCTGCTGCATCAACAAAATGCAGCAGCCTTTATTTTTTACAAAAAATAATATAAGTGATAGATTCAGCCTTTTAATTTCGTAGTAATAAGTGAAGGAGGTCATTGAGATATAATACAAGGAGGTGTCCAATTGAAAATTACAGAAGAAAATTTTATAGAGCATTTAAAGAAGAAAGATGAAAACGCTCTGGAATTCGTCATTAGAAATTACGGCGGTCTGATGCGGTCGGTAATCCATCGAATACTTTACTCATATCCTGAGGATGCTGAAGAAAGCCTTTTTGAAAGCATCATGAAGATATGGGAACACATCAGCTGCTATAATGAGTCAAAAAGCACATTTGCAAACTGGGCAGCCGGTATTGCAAAGTATACAGCTCTTGACAGATTCAGAAAAATAACTAAAATCGAACCGTCTGTAGATATAGATCAGCTGAATATTGAGGATATTGCTCATATTACAGACCATGCACTGTTTGATGAATTCTTTATGGAACTTATTTCCTGCCTGAGTGATGAAGATAAGACTATTTTCATCAGAATATTCTGGTTTGGAGAAACTGCCGAAGAAACAGCAGCAGCTCTTGGAAAAACAAGAAGCTTGCTTTACAATCGCATTTCCAGAGGGAAGAAGAAAATCATTGCAAACAATCCACACCTATTCCGAAAGGAGCTTTAAACATGGACGATAAGATCTATAAAATTTTAAATGATGCAAAACAAGATATATCCGGTCTTAATTCAAAGGCTCTCAGCGACAAGGAGGTCGATTCTATTATGGAAAAATTCCATATTGCAACAAATAAAACCAATACACCAAATAAAAGAAAAATAAAAAAAAGCGTCGTAATTGCAGCTGTTGCTGCGGCTATTGTTGTTTGCGGCGGAACTGCCGCTGCTGCCGGATATATGAATGTATTTAACAGAGCAGCTCATAAAAACGATACAACTTTTACTCTCACATTTCCGGATTCTGAGGAAACTACAGAGCTTCCTCTTGACAAATTTGCTGTCAGGTATAATTATAATGATATTGCAGACGCCGCTAAGGAATCAAAAGAAAAAAGCACAGCTGAAACAGATAATTTTAATCTTCAGATAGAAAGTATATATTGCGATGGCTCAACTCTTATGATAGGAATTTCCGGAAGCATGAAGGACGGCAATCCACAGCATAAACAGCTGATTAACTTTTATCCTTTAAAAATAAACATAGGAAGTAAAACATACAGTTCTCTGTCATACGGCACAAGCAATGAATTCGCTTATCTCGACGGCAGCCTTGTGCTTGACGAAGGGTCAGATAATCAGTTCAGCGGAGATATTACACTTATATTGTTCGATGATGAGGAAATAAAAGAGCCGGCAGATGCTGATATTACGATCTATGATATTAAAGCTCAGGAGAACTATATGGATGAAAATTACACTGAACTCGGCAAAAATGTTAAACTTTCAGCAAACATATCTCCTGATACTTTTCTCAGAAGCAGCAAGCCTTATACCATATCTGAGGACGGGTATTCTGTAAGATTCTATGAAATATCTCCTGCCATGATGGTTGTAGGATTCAGCTCCCCAGATCCAAACAGCAGTTCATGGCTAAATTATGAAAACGGATCTCAGGTAGAACATATAGGTACAAGCGCATTTCCTGATTATGAAGATGATTTCAGTATAGGATGTATGGTACCTGTTACATCAGGTTATGTTACAGCATCATTTTTTAATAAAAACAACATAGATGAAAACGGAAATATTATAAATACAAAGGAAATAAAAATCAACATGGACGAGGTTATCTCTCACTTAAAAAAATAACTTCTCCTTATAAGAGCAATACTCATATAGAAATTTTTAGCCATAGTATTTTGT
>CAMWPG010000024.1 GCA_947176075.1 uncultured Ruminococcus sp.
CTTAAATCGCGTGAAAATCTCCGTCATTCTCACAATGAACTTATGGAAAAAATCAGAAGAGAAAATCACGAAAGTCTTGATAAGATAAATAATACAGTAAATGAAAAGTTACAGAAAACACTTGATGATAAAATTTCAAAATCCTTTGAGGCAGTAAATAAACGGTTGGCTGAAGTTTATGAAGGCCTTGGAGAGATGAAAAATGTAGCATCCGGCGTTTCTGATTTAAAAAATGTTTTATCAAATGTTAAGACAAGAGGTATTATGGGAGAGATCCAGCTTGGCGCTATTCTTAATGAAATACTTGCCCCTGAACAGTATGAAGAGCAGATTGCAGTTACGCCAGGAGGTTCTGAAAAGGTAGACTTTGCTGTAAAGCTTCCGGGTCTTAACGATGGTGAATGTATATATCTTCCTATTGATTCTAAATTTCCCGGAGATACATATTCCAATCTTCTTGCAGCCTATGAGTGCGGAGATCAAAATGAACTTAAACTCAGAAGGGCAGCACTTGAAACAGAGATCAAAAAATGTGCAAAAAGTATACATGATAAATATATTGTTCCTCCGCATACAACTGATTTTGCTGTTATGTTTCTGCCATTTGAGGGGCTTTATGCAGAGGTTATAAATATGGGACTTGTAGAAACGCTGCAAAGGAATTATAAGATCAATATTGCAGGGCCTTCAACTATGGCGGCAATGCTTAATAGCTTGCAAATGGGCTTCAGAACTCTTGCTATTCAGAAGAAGAGCGGAGAGGTATGGAAGATACTCGAAGCTGCCAAAAAAGAATTCGGAAATTTTGAAGCGGTTTTGACTAAGACAAGAGATCGTCTAAGACAGGCTGATGAAGAACTTGATAAACTTATAGGTACTCGAACAAAGGCTATAAATCGCAAACTGATGACCGTTTCTACTCTTGATTCTTGAAAACTCGTCTTCACAAGCTAAGTGTACGTATTTTCAGCAGATTTTTCCACTGACTGCGTTAAAAATCCTTGCAGTACACAAAGTACAGCTGCGGATTTTTGCCTTGCCATCGGCAAAGGCTGCTCGAAAACCCTCACATTTCGCTTATGAAGACAAGTTCTGAAAAAGCCACTAATGCATAATGTAAGCTCTTAGTATTACTATCAATAAAAAACTTAAACCCCGATTCTGAAAACAGAATCGGGGTTTTTGATATGTTTAGTGCGGTGTTTTAATTATTTGATTGCAATTGCTTCCACCTCAACAAGAACTCCCTTGGGCAGTTCAGCAACGCCAACGCAGCTTCTTGCCGGTTTACAGTTTCCGAGAGCCTCAGCATAAATAGAGTTGAATGCAGCAAAATCTTTTGATACATCCTTTAAAAAGCAGGTAGTCTTTACTACATTCTCCCATGTGCAGCCTGCCTCTTCAAGAACAGCGGTGAGATTTTTCATTACCTGTCTGCTCTGAGATTCAATATCAACTGCGTCAACATTTCCAGTATCTGGATCAATTGCTATTTGTCCAGAAGTAAATATAATATTTCCTGCTTTAATAGCTTGTGAATAAGGTCCGATTGCATTAGGTGCATTTTTAGTATAAATTGTTTCCATGGTAATTTTCCTTCCTATCAAACAATATTAAATCCATAATCCTTAAGCGCTTTGTGAATAGCTTCTATATGCGCATAATCTCTTGTTTCCATTGTTATTCTTAAGAAACAGCCGTTTACATCGCTGCCTTCGTTTGCTCTCTCATGATGAATTGATATTACATTTCCACCCTGTTCTGCAATAATTCTGGATACATTCAGAAGCTGTCCAGGCTTGTCGAGCAATTCGATTGTCATAGTGCAGGTTCTGCCGGACATTAGAAGACCTCGCTTTATTACTCTTGAAAGTATAGTAACATCAATATTGCCGCCTGATACAAGGCAGACTACTTTTTTATTCTTTACAGGTATCTTACCGAACATAACAGCAGCTACTGATGTTGCTCCTGCACCTTCGGCAATTAGCTTTTGGTTTTCAATAAGTGACAGAATAGCAGCAGATATTTCATCATCAGTAACGGTTACTATATCATCCACATATTGCTTGCAGTATTCAAATGTATGCTGTCCTGGTTCTTTTACTGCAATACCGTCTGCAATCGTTGAAACAGATGGAAGCCTTTCAATTTTATCGTCATGAATAGATTTTTGCATACTTGGAGCGCCGCTTGCCTGTACACCATATATCTTTATGTTAGGGTTTAAATTTTTTATTGCAAATGCAACGCCTGATATGAGTCCGCCGCCGCCTACAGGTATTACAACAGCGTCTACATCGGACAGCTGATCAAGTATTTCCAAGCCTATCGTGCCTTGTCCTGCGATGACATTTTCATCATCAAATGGATGTACAAATGTATAGTTATGTTCCTTTTGAAGTTCCAGTGCCTTATTGTAAGCATCATCATAAACACCCTCTACCATGCAGACCTCTGCGCCATAGCTTTTTGTAGCCTGAACTTTAGATATAGGAGCACCGTCTGGAAGACATATAAGTGATTTTATACCAAGCTTTGAGGCAGCAAGAGCTACACCTTGAGCATGATTGCCGGCGGAACAGGCAATAACTCCATGTGATTTTTCTTCATCAGAAAGCTGAGACATCATGAATGATGCGCCTCTCACTTTGAATGAACCTGTTACCTGTAGATTTTCTGTTTTAAGGTAGACTTCACACTCGTCGCTGAGCTTCGGAGCATATATCAGGTCGGTAGTGCGGATAACTTTTTTAAGGACATGACTTGCCTTATAGATTTTATCGAGTGTAAGCATAAATTTATATAGACTCCTTTTTTGTATTTTGCAGAATCAAAAGTTTATCAACAAGCTGACGTGCAGCTCTTGCACTTCGTCCGCTTTTGCACAGTGCAAATTGCTCTGCTTCCATAGCAAGTTTATCTTCGTCCATAATAAGACCAGCCTGTTTAGCAAGAGAATTTACTATTTCAAGGTAAAGCTTTTTCTGCGGCTTAGAGTAAGTAATAGTAATTCCAAAACGTTCTGACAGGGATATTCTCTCCTGAACGGTATCGTTTTCATGTTTATCACTGCCGTCACCAAATGTTTCCTTAACAATATGTCTGCGGTTGCTTGTGGCATAGATAACAGTATTTTTCATTCTTGCAGCAATGCTTCCCTCAAGAGTAGCTTTAAGCGTACCGAAATTCGGGTCATCCTCTGAGAAGGTGAGATCGTCTATAAACAAAATAAATTTTAAAGGATTTTTGGAAAGCTTATCCATTATTTGAGGAATAAAGCAAAGCTGATCTTTATTCAGCTCTATAAGGCGCAGACCTTGGTCGGCATAGGTATTTGCAATAGCCTTTACTGTTGCAGATTTGCCTGTACCTGCATCGCCTGACAGAAGAACATTCATGGCGTAATTTCCATTAAGAAGAGCGATCACATTTTCTTCAGCCTCATGTCTTTCACGTTCATATCCGATCATATCGTCCATTTTTATAGGATCCGGATGTTCGACCGGGATAATCTCACCACTTCTGCTAACTGTGAACATATGAAATTTTGCAAAATTACCATAACCACATTTTGCAATATCAGCAATACGCTCTGCGTAAGCTGTTTTAAGATCTATTTTATAAACATTCCATACAGGCAATGGTACTATGCTTACCATTTCCGCCTGAAGTTGTGCTGGAGTAAGCATGGCAATACGCTCCAAAAATTCAAGCTCAGTATTAAGACACTGCTTCATAGCATCAGGAATTTCCTCACCTGCGCCTGCACGAATGATGCAAACCTGTTCATATTCCAGAACCAGAGTTTTTATATAGTCAGTAAGGTTATCTGTTTTTTCATATAAAGCTGCCGTCATTGCACTGTAAAAACGAATTTGTGCTGGCAGATTAGTTCTATCTGTATGGCAGAACTGCATAAGAGAACGTATCACCGGATCGCTTTGCAGGTTTCTGAAAATAACCAAAGCATCAAGACCGTAGCCTATAGTTTCCCTTGGAGTCATAATAAGAGTCATCTCTTTTCTTAATTCATGCCATCCGATGTTATATCGAATGGCATGATGTTTTTTATAAAAGTTCGAGTATCTTATCGGTGCATTCTGTTGTAGAAAGTGGTGTAACGTTTTCACCGGCAAGATCTGCTGTACGGTATCCAGCATCAAGATATTTGTCAACTGCATCTTCAATAGCCTTAGCTTCATCAGAAAGATCAAATGAATAGCGCAGCATCATAGCAGCAGAAAGAATAGTAGCTATTGGATTAGCCTTATTCTGACCGGCTATATCAGGAGCAGAACCATGAATAGGCTCATAAAGACCACATTTTGAGCTTCCGAGAGAAGCAGATGGCAGCATACCTATAGAGCCTGTTATCTGAGAAGCTTCGTCGGAGAGAATATCACCAAACATATTTGATGTAACAACAACATCAAACTGTCTTGGATTTTTGACAAGCTGCATAGCTGCATTGTCAACCAGCATATCAGTACAGGTAACATCAGGATATTCTGCTGCAACCTTATGGACGATCTCACGCCACAGTCTTGAACTTTCAAGAACATTAGCCTTGTCAATAGATATAACATTTTTGGAACGCTTCTGAGCTGTTTCAAATGCAACTCTTGCAATACGCTCAACTTCCATTTCACTGTAACATTCTGTATCATAGGCTTCTGCGCCGTATTTTCCGTTACGTCTGCCACGTTCGCCAAAGTAAATTCCGCCTGTCAGTTCACGAACCATCATTATATCAAAGCCTTTAGCAACGATATCCTCACGGAGAGGACAGTCACCCTTGAGAGCAGGGTAGAGCTTTGCAGGGCGAAGATTTGTAAAAAGTCCCATAGCCTCACGAATGCCGAGAAGAGCCTTTTCCGGACGAAGATGAGGCGGCATATTATCCCATTTTGAATTGCCCACAGCGCCGCCTACAGCTCCAAGTAAAACACTATCGCTTGCAAGGCAGCCATCAATGGTTTCCTGCGGCAGCGGAACGCCTGTTTCATCAATAGCAGCACCGCCGATGAGATATTTTGTAAAATTAAAGGTATGTCCGAATTTTTCGCCTACAGCTTCCAGCACTTTTACTGCACTGTCAACTATTTCTGGACCGATACCATCGCCTCTGAGAAGACCAATATTATATGTCATTTATGTTTTCTCCTTCTATATTATATTATTTCACTGCGCCCTTGCGGATAGATTCAATAAGACCGCCGTTTTCAATGATATTCTGAATAAACTGAGGAAATGGAGCAGTTTTAAAGGAAGCACCTGTTGTCTTATCGGTGAGTATGCCGTTATCAAGATCAGCTTCTACAATGTGACCCTCTTCAATAGCTTCAGCAGCTTCTGGGCATTCAACTATAGCAAGACCGATATTTATAGAGTTGCGGTAAAATATACGTGCAAAGCTTTTAGCGATAACAACAGAAATACCACTTTCCTTAATTGCTATAGGGGCGTGTTCACGAGAAGAACCGCAGCCGAAGTTTTCACCTGCAACCATGATATCTCCTGCCTTTACACGAGAAGTGAATGTAGTATCCAGATCTTCCATGCAGTGAGAAGCAAGTTCTTTTTTATCAATAGTGTTGAGATATCTTGCCGGAATTATAACATCTGTATCGACATTATCTCCGTACTTGATGACAGTACCTTCAAATTTCATATTACATTACCTCCTTAGGGTCGGTTATTCTGCCGGTTATTGCGCTTGCAGCAGCAACAGCAGGGCTTGCCAGATAAACCTCAGATGTTGGATGTCCCATTCTTCCAACGAAATTACGGTTGGTTGTAGAAACCGCACGTTCTCCGGCTGCCAGAATACCCATATGACCGCCAAGACATGGACCACAGGTAGGTGTGGAAACTATACATCCTGCTTCAATGAAAGTACGCAGCAGACCATTTTCCATAGCCTTCAGGTAAATATCCTGTGTAGCAGGTATTATGATAGCACGTACATTTTTAGCAATTTTCTTACCCTTTAAAATAGAAGCAGCTTCTTCAATGTCACGATAGAAGCCATTTGTACATGAACCAATAACTACCTGATCGATCTTAACATCACCAATATTGTCTATAGTGCGTGTATTGCCGGGAAGGTGTGGAAACGCAACAGTAGACTTTATTTCCGACAGATCAATAACGTATGTTTCATCGTAAACAGCATCCTCGTCTGCTTTGTAAACTACAGGCTTTCTGTTGCTGTGTTCTGCAATATAGTTCAGAGTCTGCTCGTCAACTTCAAATATACCGTTTTTAGCGCCAGCTTCGATTGCCATATTAGTCATAGTAAGTCTGTCGCTTATTGAAAGACTGGCAACGCCTTCACCTGTGAATTCCATAGAACGGTACAGTGCTCCGTCAACGCCTATCATACCAATAATATGGAGAATAACATCCTTACCAGAGATATATGGATTCAGCTTTCCTTTGAGTTCGAATTTTATAGCGGACGGAACCTTGAACCAAGCCTTGCCAATAGCCATACCGCAAGCCATATCAGTAGAGCCAACACCTGTTGAGAATGCACCAAGTGCTCCGTATGTGCAAGTGTGAGAATCAGCGCCTATAACCACATCTCCGGCAACAACCAGACCTTTTTCAGGAAGAAGAGCGTGTTCAATGCCCATCTGACCTACATCATAGAAGTGAGTAACTTCCTTTTCATTGCAGAAGTCACGGCACATTTTGCACTGAGTAGCTGCTTTTATATCCTTGTTAGGCGCAAAATGATCCATAACCATAGTCACTTTGTCCTTATCATAGACCTTGTCAATATCAAGCTTTTCAAATTCACGTATAGCAACAGGCGAAGTTATGTCATTACCCAGAACTCTGTCCAGATATGCAAGGATAAGCTGACCAGCTTCAACCTTGTCAAGACCTGCATGAGCAGCCAGGATTTTTTGAGTCATTGTCATACCCATTTGTATATCAGTCCTTTCAGATTTAATAATTTATGATTGCACCTTTATCAGCAGAAGAAACCATTTTTGAATAACGTCTGAGATAACCTGTGAGATCTGTCTTGACTTTGATTTCCATTGTTTCTCTGCGTTTCTCCAGTTCTTCATCTGAAACCTCAAGATTGATCGAGTGATTTGGAATATCAATAGAGATAATATCTCCGTCCTTTACATATGCAATTACACCGCCGTTTGCAGCTTCGGGAGAAACATGACCAATTGCAGCTCCTCTTGTAGCGCCGGAGAATCTTCCGTCTGTGATAAGTGCTACTTCCTTATCAAGACCCATTCCCGCAATAGCAGAGGTAGGGGAGAGCATTTCTCTCATACCGGGTCCTCCAGCAGGACCTTCATAGCGAATAACTACGATATCTCCTGCCTTTATTCCGCCGCTTCTGATAACAGCAATAGCGTCTTCTTCGCTGTCAAATACCTTGGCAGGGCCCTTATGCTGCATCATTTCAGCAGCTACTGCACTTCGCTTTACAACGCATCCGTCCTTTGCAAGATTTCCTCGAAGTACGGCAATGCCGCCTGTTTCACTGTATGGATTTTCGATAGGACGAATTATATCTGTATTTTTATTTATAGATCCGCTTATATTTTCGCCAAGTGTCTTTCCAGTGCAAGTCATTACATCAGTATGAATGAGGTTTTTACTTGCAAGCTCAGAGAGAACAGCATAAACTCCGCCAGCTTCGTTCAGATCTTCCATATAGGCATGACCGGCAGGAGCAAGGTGGCAAAGATTAGGTGTTCTTGCGCTTATTTCGTTTGCCATATCAAGGTTTATCTTGATTCCGCATTCATTTGCGATAGCGGGAATATGAAGCATACTATTAGTTGAGCAGCCGAGAGCCATATCCGCTGTCAGAGCATTTTCAAATGCCTTTTCTGTCATAATGTCACGAGGACGGATATTCTTTTTATAAAGCTCCATAACAGCCATGCCTGCGTGTTTTGCAAGCTTAATTCTATCTGAATATACGGCAGGAATAGTACCGTTTCCTTTAAGCCCCATACCCAGAACTTCAGTGAGACAGTTCATTGAATTTGCAGTATACATACCAGAACATGAACCGCAGGTAGGGCAGGCATTGTTTTCAAATTCCTCAACGTCTTCGAGCGAGAATTTGCCCGCTGAATAAGAACCGACAGCTTCAAACATACTTGAAAGACTTGTTTTGCTGCCTTTAATGTGACCGGCAAGCATAGGACCGCCGCTTACAAAAATTGTAGGAACGTTAACTCTTGCAGCAGCCATGAGAAGTCCCGGAACATTTTTATCACAGTTTGGTATCATAACAAGTGCATCAAAATGATGTGCCATTGCCATACATTCAGTAGAATCGGCGATAAGATCACGTGTTACCAGAGAATATTTCATACCTATATGTCCCATTGCAATTCCATCGCATACTGCGATAGCCGGGAATACAACAGGAGTGCCGCCAGCCATAGCAACGCCCATCTTTACAGCATCAACAATTTTATCGATGTTCATATGACCCGGTACAATTTCGTTATATGAAGAAACAATACCTACAAGAGGTCTTTCCATTTCTTCTTTAGTAAGACCAAGAGCGTTAAAAAGTGAACGCTGCGGCGCCTTATCTACGCCGTCACAATAGAAATTTGAACCCATAATATTTCACCTCTTAAAAATAAAGCTGCTTTCCAAAACGGAAGCACCCGAATCAGGAAAGCAGCAATCTTACCGGAAGTCCGGATTAGTTGTTAATGAACTTGTCTTCTTCATTATTCCAGCTGTAGAGCTTACGAATCTCCTCGCCAACCTTTTCGGAAGGATGCTCTGAAGCCAGTTTTCTCATAGCACGGAAGTGTGCCTGACCGCCTGCCTCGGACATATCCAACAGGAATTCTTTAGCGAATGAACCATCTTGAATGTTCTTCAGGATCTGCTTCATAGCCTTCTTTGACTCTTCAGTGATAACCTTAGGACCTGTGATATAATCGCCGTATTCAGCAGTATTGGAGATTGAATATCTCATACCTGCAAAACCACTCTGATAAATGAGATCAACAATAAGCTTCATTTCGTGAATACACTCAAAGTATGCATTTCTCGGATCGTAACCAGCTTCAACCAGTGTCTCAAAACCAGCCTGCATAAGTGCGCATACACCGCCGCAGAGAACAGCCTGTTCACCAAAGAGGTCAGTTTCAGTTTCAGTTCTGAATGTTGTTTCCAGAATACCAGCTCTTGCGCCGCCGATAGCCAAACCATAAGCCAGAGCCATATCTTTAGCCTTACCAGTAGCATCCTGAGCAACAGCAACAAGACAAGGAACGCCCTTGCCAACCTGATATTCACTTCTTACGGTGTGACCAGGTCCCTTAGGAGCGATCATTGTAACGTCAACATTAGCCGGAGCAACAATTTGACCAAAGTGGATAGCAAAGCCATGAGCGAACATCAGCATATTGCCTGCTTCCAGGTTCGGAGCGATATCCTTTTTATACATAGCAGCCTGCTTTTCATCATTTATTAGGATCATGATAATATCAGCCTGCTTAGCAGCCTCGGCAGCTGTGAAAACCTCAAATCCCTGCTTTACAGCCTTGTCCCATGACTTGCTGCCTTCGTACAGACCAATAATAACACGACCCTTGTCACCAAGAGATTCCTTAGCATTAAGAGCATGAGCATGACCCTGGCTGCCGTAGCCGATTACAGCGATGGTTTTACCATACAGCAGGGAAAGGTCACAATCTTCCTGATAAAAAACTTTTGCCATATTTTCCATAGTGAAAGACTCCTTTAATAAAAAATAATTATATTATAGTATATTATGGGCGGAATATCAGTCCTTCAGACAATTTCCGCCTCTTTCAAGAGCAACGAGACCTGTACGGCACATTTCAAGGATGCCATAGGGAGCAAGCAGCTCAATAAAAGCATTGATTTTAGATGAAGCACCCTGAATTTCGATTACAAGAGCTTCTTGTGTGAAGTCGATAATTTTAGCACGGAAAACATCTGTTACCGACAAAATATCCTGACGCTGTTCAGGAGTATGTTTTACCTTGACAAGCAAAAGCTCACGAGCAACAGTGTTATCACGCTTCATAACCTGTACCTTTGAAACATCGTACATTTTTTCAAGCTGCTTTACTATCTGATCGCATATTGACTTGCTGCCGCGGAGTGTTATGGTAATTCTGGAAAACTCAGGAGATTCAGTTTCACCGACAGTTAGCGTATCAATATTGAAGCCGCGGCGTGTGAACATACTGGAAACACGAGTCAGCACACCTGAACGGTTTGCAACGAGAATAGAAATAATAAACTGTTCCATATATTTCACCTCTTTAATTATTTGTATAAGGATCTACGATGATATCATCAATAGAACCGCCCGGCGGCAGCATAGGAAGTACAAATGCATCGCAGTCAATAGTGCAGTCGACAAGTACCGGACCTTCAGCCTCAAATGCTTTCTTAAGAACAGCTTTCAGTTCATCAAGAGTACCAATACAGCTGTCCATATTCGTACAGTTTTCACAGTCCTTAGGACAGGTAACTCCGGGCATATTGCCTACACGATACGCAGGCATACCAAAAGCCTCTGCGAGCTTTACGAAATCTGTTTTTCTCTGGAGTGTGGTATTTGAATAATGTTTATCAAAGAAAAGCGTCTGCCATTGACGAACCATGCCAAGCACGCCGTTATTCATTACAAATATAACTACAGGAACATTGTTTGTAACGGCAGTGGCAAGCTCGTTGAGATTCATACCGAAGCTTCCGTCACCTGTTATAAGTACTGTTTTCTTACCTGTAGCAGTAGCAGCACCGATAGCAGCGCCGAGACCAAATCCCATTGTTCCAAGACCGCCGCTGGAAATAAATGTGCGGGGGGTTTTAAAACCAAAACGCTGTGCAGCCCACATCTGGTGCTGACCTACATCTGTAGCTACAATGATATCATCGCCTGCATTTTTAGCAGCCTCTTCAATAGCATCAATAGCTGTGAACGGTGTGATCTCATCGCCCTGACGTTCAAGCTCTTCTGTATATGCTTTAAGCTCGGCTACACGAGCCATCCATTCAGGATGCTCCTGCTTTTCGCAATTTTCGCAAAGTGCAGCGATTATTTTTTTCATAGAACCTGTAAGCCCCAGATGTGCCTTGATATTTTTATTAAGCTCAGAGGCATCTATATCTATATGGATTATCTTAGCATTTCTTGCATATTTAGAAACATTGCCTGTACCTCTGTCGCTGAAACGGCAGCCAGCTGTAATAATGAGATCAGCCTCGTTCTGAGCAATAGAAGAAGCATAATGACCGTGCATACCTTCCATACCAAGCCATCTTGAATTATCAGTAGGAACAGCAGAAAGCCCCATCATGGTGCATCCTATAGGAGCATCAATAAGCTCGGCGAGTTCAGCGATCTCTGCACCTGCATTATCTGTTATAGCACCGCCGCCAATGTATATGTACGGCTTTTGGGATTCGGCAATAATCTTTACAGCCTCAGCTATAGAATTCATGCACACGTCAGGAACAGGTGCTTTTTCAGCCACAGGAGCTGCTTCATATTCGTACACAGCCTGCTGAACATCCTTGGGAATATCAACGAGAACAGGACCAGGTCTTCCTGATTTAGCTATACGGAATGCTTCACGGATAGTAGGAGCAAGCTCTTCCACTGTTTTTACAAAGAAATTGTGCTTTGTTATAGGCATTGTTACGCCTGTGATGTCAACCTCCTGAAAGCTGTCTCTTCCGATAAGCGAATTCGGAACATTTCCCGTAATAGCTACAAGCGGAACGGAATCGAGGTAAGCTGTTGCTATGCCTGTTACAAGATTTGTAGCTCCAGGACCGGATGTTGCAATAACAACACCTACTTCGCCTGTTGCACGAGCGAAGCCGTCAGCAGCATGGGAAGCACCCTGTTCGTGCGCCGTAATTATATGATGAATACGATCCTGTGCCATATAAAGTGCATCGTAAATATCAATAACCTGACCGCCCGGATAGCCAAACACAGTTTTAGCACCCTGTTCGATCAAGGTTTCAATAATGATCTGTGCGCCTTTTAATTTCATTGCTTTTCACCCTTATATTAAGAAATTAAGAATTATTGAGTATGCGGGCATAGCAAGATAACATAGGTATAGCCTGCCTGCAAAAACATCTCTATTTAGTATAACACTTTGTAGTTTTGATTGCAAGGCATATAGGAGCGTTTTTACATTTTGACAACCGATAACACATATTTTTTTAACATTTATTAAAAATAAAACCTTTGAATAAAAAAAGGTGAAAAAAAGAGAATAAAAGGCTTGACAAAACTAAAAAAATAATATAAAATAATAATAGAGCAAGTGTTCAATATTTAATAAGGCGATGAAGGGAAAAAATATGCTTTATATCGGTTCAGAGAGCTGTCGGCTGGTGTAAGACAGTGCGAAAGAAGCAGGATAACTCGTCCCTGAGCTTTAAGGCTGAATTAATATTTATTAGTAGGCTTTGACGGGTTTCTCCCGTTACAGAGAAGCACATTGTAAGATGTGGCAGAGTGGACGGATTCTCGTCAAGAAGAGTGGTACCACGGAGAATAAAAATCTTCGTCTCTTTTATGCCAAAGTTGGGTATGCGGCATGAAAGGGGCTTTTTTTATCGCCTTTTACTAAAGGCAGCACCGCACAAAGACCGCCTGACGGCTTTGCACTGTATCTGTTTGCGCTTTTTACGCCATCTTACACAAAAATCCCTTGACATACGTCAGTATGTCTGCGAAATTTTTATGCAATCTGACGAAAAAATCAACTGCGCATCTACAGCACAATCTATGTGCGGTGTTGCCGAAAGTTTAATGAAAGGAATGTTTGATATGAAAAATGTAAGCAAGTACACAAGACAGTTTTTCCCTGTAGAAAATCCTCCTATGCGCTGGGCAAATAAAAATTATGTTGAAAAGGCACCGATATGGTGCAGCGTCGACTTGAGAGATGGTAATCAGGCGCTTATAACTCCTATGAGTTTGGAAGAGAAGCTGGAATTTTTCAAGGTTCTGGTAAAGATCGGATTCAAGGAAATTGAAATAGGTTTTCCTGCTGCTTCTGATACTGAGTATGACTTTTGCCGTACGCTTATAGAACATGATCTTATACCGGACGATGTAACTATACAAGTATTGACTCAGGCAAGAGAACATATCATTGCAAAGACATTTGAGGCATTGAAGGGTGCTAAACACGCTATAGTTCATTTATATAATTCCACATCACTGGCACAGAGAGAGCAGGTTTTCAAAAGAAGCAGGGAAGAGATAATTGCTATAGCTGAATCAGGTGCTAAAATGTGCAAGGAATATCGTGAAAAAACTGAAGGTCACTTTACTTTTGAATATTCTCCGGAGAGTTTTACCGGCACAGAGCCTGAGTTTGCGCTGGAGATTTGTAACCGTGTTATAGACATATGGGAGCCTACTGAAAATGATAAGGTAATTATAAATCTGCCTGTTACTGTTTCTCATTCAATGCCCCATGTTTATGCAAATCAGGTTGAATATATGAATGATAACCTCAATAGACGTGAAAATGTTATCATATCGCTGCACCCTCACAATGACAGAGGATGTGCAGTTGCAGACAGCGAAATGGGTCTGCTGGCAGGCGGTGACAGAATCGAGGGTACGCTTTTCGGAAATGGTGAACGCACAGGAAATGTTGATATTATCACACTTGCACTTAATATGTACTCTCAGGGCATAGAGCCTGAGCTTGATTTTTCAAATCTGCCTGAGATTACAAAGGTTTATGAACGTGTTACACGTATGCATGTTTATGAGCGTTCTCCGTATAGTGGACAGCTGGTATTTGCTGCATTCAGCGGTTCGCATCAGGATGCTATTGCAAAGGGTATGAAGTGGCGTGAAGCTGAAAATAGAGAGCACTGGACAGTACCATATCTTCCTATTGATCCTACAGATGTGGGAAGAGAATATGAAGCCGATGTTATCCGTATCAATAGTCAGTCCGGCAAGGGCGGCATAGGATATCTGATGGAGACAAAGTATGGTTATAATATTCCTGCCAAGATGAGAGAAGCATTCGGTTATCTGGTGAAGGGCATTTCTGACAGAGCGCACAAGGAACTTCAGCCTGATGAGGTTTTGGATATATTCAATAATACCTATGTTAATGTTGAATCTCCATTAACCGCACCTGAGATACATTATGCTCAGAAAGAAGGCGGCATTATAGAATCGTATGTAACTCTTTGCAACAATGGCAAGACCGAGATCATTACAGGTACAGGAAACGGCAGACTGAATGCTGTTCATAATGCGATAAAGAATCATCTGGGAGTGGAGTTTGTTCTGACCACATATACAGAACACGCTTTGGAAATATGCTCCTCTGCAAGCGCTGTTTCTTATGTAGGAATCGAGCGAGACGGAAAGACTTATTGGGGTGTTGGAATTCATTCTGATATAGCTACATCTTCCATCAAGGGACTTATCGGAGCATTGAATCGTATGATGAATGAGATTGCATAAATTGTAATATATTTATAAAGAGACTGTAGTTATTGCGACCACAGTCTCTTTTTGTTTTAAATTTTGAAAAATTCAAAAAAAGGTATTGACAGGTATATCGGGTCATGATATAATATCTATATCGTCAAACGATATAACGCCTAAAGATATATTGGTAAGCGATATAATTTCATAAGGAGGATTTAAAATGGCTAATATGGCACTGACAGAGGCGGTATATTATATACTGCTTTCGCTGACAAAGCCTTTGCATGGATATGGGATAATACAGAATGCAGAGAAGCTTTCGGGTGGTCGGGTAAGACTTGCGGCAGGAACATTGTATGGAGCTATCAATAGTCTGATAGAAAAAGGCTGGATAGAATCACTTCCTGAAGACAAGTCAAGTCGTAAAAAGGAGTATGTAATAACACAAACCGGCAGAGAAATACTTATTATTGAGATAGAAAGGCTAAAAGAACTGCTGCGTAATGGAGAAGAGATTTTAGGAGGATAGATTTATGAGAACGGTCATTCATAAGTTGTTTTTTGTATGGGATTTTGATAAAGAGGAGAAGTGGCTATGTGATATGGCGGCAAAGGGCTTTACACTTGTAAGTGTTGGTTTTTGTCGATATGAATTTGAGAAATGTGATCCTGGTGAATATGGCGTAAGACTTCAGCTTCTGAATCATAGACTGCATCATCCTGAAAGTCAGCATTATCTTTCTTTTTTAGAAGAAACGGGAGCAGAGCATGTAGGATCGTTTTTAAGCTGGATATATTTAAGAAAGAGAACATCAGAGGGAGCATTTGAGCTGTTTTCCGATTTTGAGTCCAGAATTAAGCACTTGAATCGGATTATTCTCATGGTAATATCTATTGTTGCAGCTAATTTGTACATAGGTATATTTAATATTTTAATGTGCTTTTTTTATCATAATGAAGCGAATTATTTAGGATTTATCAATCTGGCAATTGGATTAATTGGTTCTGTTGGAATATGGAAGCTCCTTAGAAAACGTAAAAAGCTAAAGAATGATAAACAAATTTTTGAATAATAAATCGGAGAGATCGCTATTAACTAAAACTTAATGGCGGTCAAATTTTTTTGTTGTCAGCAATTGACAAAATCATTAGATTGTGTTAAAATAAAATTGTACAGACTGGAATTTGAAAATCCATTATATGTCTGTTTAAAATTATTGGTTTTATTTTTAGGAGGTTAAGCCAATGGGAATTAAAAAATACGCAAGAAAAACGCTCGCTGCTTTGTTGGCGGCAAGCTCGCTGACATCAGCACTTTCTGCATTTAACGCAATGGCTGATGACAGTGCAGTGCCTGTTTATGATGCAGGTACGATGGAAGATCTTCCGCTTTTAACAGCGGGCAGTACAGTTTCTGTAATTGAAGCTAAGGGCTATGAGGAAGGCGCTTATGCTGAATGGGCAGCTGTTGACGGTGCGGACGGCTACAATGTTTATTGTGACGGTGTACAGATCGATTCAATGCTGATTCGCCAGTATTCAGGTTATTTCAGAGCTGATGCTGTAGGCATCAAGGCTGGAAGTCACACCCTTAAAATCGTTCCTACAAAGGGCGGTTCTGAGATGACATCCGCAGCAGCTGAAGCTAAGGTAACATCAACATCTTATGACAGAAGCGGTTTCTGCTTTGCAAAGAATTCTATAACAGGCGGAACAGGAATAGGCGCTTACAATGATGACGGTACACTGAAAAGCGATGCTGTTGTTCTGTATGTTACAGAGGATACTAAAAATACTGTAACAATGGATGTGAACACCGGTAAGAAAACTGAGAAATTTACAGGTATCGGAGAAATTGTTAAGGCAATGCAGAAAGGTACTGAAACACGTCCTGTCGCTATACGTATAATAGGTAAGGTAACTATTGATGGTATCAATACATCAGGAGATACCTACAATCTGCTTCTCAAAGCAAGCTCTGACAACAGCCCTATCAAAAATATTACTGTTGAAGGTATAGGAGAAGACGCTGTATGTTATGGCTGGGGAGTACGCTGCAACAGAGCGCAGAACATTGAGATCAGAAACTTGGCTGTTATGCTTTTTGGCGACGATGGTCTTGCACTTGAAAAGAATAATTATAATATCTGGATTCATGACAATGATATTTTTTATGGCACGGCAGGCAGTGATGCTGACCAGGCTAAGGGCGACGGCTCTATGGATCTGAAAGATGACTCTAAATATATTACTATTTCATACAATCATTTTTGGGATTCCGGAAAGATGTCTCTATGCGGTATGAAGAGTGAAACCGGCGAGAACTGGATAACATATCATCACAACTGGTTTGATCATTCTGACTCTCGTCACCCGAGAATCCGTACAATGTCCGTTCATGTTTACAATAACTATTATGATGGCAATGCTAAGTACGGCGTTGGTGTTACAATGGGCGGTAATGCCTTTGTTGAAAACAACTATTTCAGAAATTGTAATTATCCTATGCTTATATCAGGACAGGGTTCAGATACATTAAGCGGTGGTACATTCTCAGGAGAAGCCGGCGGTATGATAAAGTCATACGGCAATGTTATGTCTGGACAGAAAGCATACGTTACATATCAGAATGACAACACTCAGTTCGATGCTTATGAAGCTTCTTCAAGAGATGAGAAGGTTTCTGACAGCATTAAGTGTGTTTCAGGCGGTACTTCATACAACAACTTTGATACAAACAGTAGCATTATTTATTCTTATACACCTGATGCAGCTGATGTAGTTCCGGGCAAGGTTATGGAACTTGCAGGCAGACTTAACGGCGGTGACTTCGAGTGGGAATTCAATGACGCTGTAGATGACACATCATATGCTGTAAATCAGGAGCTGATGGCAAAGATAAGATCTTATCAGTCAGGCGTTATTGCTATCGGAAGCGGTTTCAGCTCTGGAAATTCAAACCCAGATATTACAACTGTTACAACTGCTTCTACTACAACTAAGAGCAGCGAAAAGACTACTCAATCTACAGCATCCACGCAATCACCTGTAAGCGGCGGATATGTTCATGACTTTACGGCAAATGGTAAGGAAAGTACATTTTATAATATAACAGGTAATCTTTCGACTTCTAAGGGTACTGTAAATTATGATGGCAAGACTTTGACACAGTGTCTTAAAATGGAAAGCGCTACAAATATTGCATTTACAGCTCCGGCAGACGGCAATCTTACACTTGTCTTTGCGGAAGCAGGAAAAGCTGTAAAGATTGACGGCACAAAGTATACAACTGATGCCAGCGGTATCGTTACAGTTGCTCTCAAGGCTGGTGCTCATACTGTAGTAAAGGGAGACTCTATAAGTCTGTTCTACATGGTTTATGGTACGACAGGCTCTGTTGTTACTGCTGCTTCTACTGAATCAAGCGGAAAAACAACAAATACTACATCAAAAACTACAGCTACATCAGGTTATTATACTGACATTGTTCCGGGTGATCTGAAAATCGTAAATGCGGGCGGATGGAATGAAATGATGTATCTGACTGTATCAGGTGCATCTGATGCTGATGTAACAGCTGTTTCCTATACTGGACCTTTAAATGGTGAACTTAAAGGTGAAGATCTTCAGTATCTTGTAAGAGATGTAGATAAAGGCGTTCGTGTTGATATCACAGGACTGAAACCCGGCGTATATACCCTTACAATGGAAACTAAAAAGGGTAATGTTACAAAGAGCGGTATAGTTGTTGGTGCTCAAGATCGGTCTGGATTTGCTCACTATAACTATACAGCAGGTGTAGGCGCTTATAATGATGACGGTACACTTAAGAGCAATGCGATTGTTCTCTATGTAACTGAGGGTAACAAGAATACTGTTTCGGTTACATCCAAGGATGGTACTACTGTAAAGGGTATTGGTAATATACTTAACTCTGCTGGTATGGACAACGGCAGCGGAAAAACTTCCAACGGCGGTACACCTAACAGCAATAACAATATAATCCAGAAGCTGGCAGCTGATGGTACTCCTCTGGTTATCCGAATCATAGGCAATGTAACTGCTCCTGAAGGTGTAACTGAATTTGATTCTGTAAACTACGGCGGTTCTGTTGGTGACAATGGCTTTATGGCAAGAATGAAATCCGGTAAGGATATTACCATCGAAGGTATTGGTACTGATGCCTGCGTAAATGGTTGGGGCTTCCATTTTATGGCTGAATCGTCAAAGCCTGAATTCGGCAAGAGCTTTGAAGTAAGAAATATAGCATTCAGAAACGTTCCTGAGGACTGCATTGGTATGGAAGGTGTTCAGGAAGGTTCAGCGCTTACAGCTTCTGTTGAAAGATGTTGGATTCATAACTGTGAGTTCTATGTTCCTAAGATCGCAAATCCTGCTGAATCTGATAAGGCAGAGGGCGATGGTGCTTGCGACTTTAAGCGTGGTCAGTATTTCACAAACAGCTATTGCTATTATGAAGGCTATCACAAGACAAATTTGGTAGGTGCTTCTGACAGCAACCTCCAGTACAACCTGACATATCATCACAACTACTGGAAAAATTGCGAATCACGTGGACCTCTTGCTCGTCAGGCTAATATCCATATGTACAACAATGTATTTGATGGTCAGTCAAGCTATTGTATGAACCCGAGAGCGAACGCTTACATCTTCTCCGAATACAACCTCTTCAAAGATTCTAAGAATCCTATGACACTCAAGAGCGGCGGTGTTGTAAAGAGCTATAATGATACATTTGAAAATGTAAGAGGTGATCAGCAGGGAACTATTGTAAAGAGCAGGGACGAATCTGTAAGTTCAAGTAATAAACTTGCTGGATTTGAAAGCGATGCTTCTCTCTCTTATATTCCTTCCGGAAATTATGTTCTTTGTGAAAATACTGCTGATCTAAAATCTAATTTTGAAACAGATGGCGGCTGTATGGACGAAATGAGTATATCTCAGGGTAGTTCGATTATTGTAACAGTTCCTACACAAACAACGGTAACAACAACTTCTGATACTACAAAATCTACTAATACTACAGTTACTACAAATACTACAATTCCTACAAATACTACAGCTTCTTCAAAAACAGATGAAAGTTCTAATACTACTTCTATTCCGAGTGATGTAAAGGTTGGAGACTGTAATCTTGATAATGCTGTATCTGTTGTAGATTTGGTATATCTTAACAAGTATATTGTTAATATTATAAAGTTCAACGATCAGCAGAAATTAAATGCAGAATGCTTTGAAAGCGGCGGTTCAATTGATGCTAATGATGCAAGTGCATTGATGCAGTTTATTGCACAGCAGATCGACGTTCTTCCTGTTAAATAATAATACTAAAGCTTTGATATCATTTTAAATTTTAAGCTAAAGGACTGCCGTACCATTTATTGGTGCGGCAGTCCTTAATTTATCAAAAATAAAAAATGACTCCATTTTGCCCAAATATAAATTTATACATTTT
>CAMWPG010000025.1 GCA_947176075.1 uncultured Ruminococcus sp.
CGCCAGGAAACGGGGATTAAGAAAAAATACTGAAATTTTTTGATTTTGTGTTTAAGCCTATTGTACGAAATAAGATCAAAAAAAGTCTCTCCTAAAAGGAGAGACTTTAGATTTATTTAAAAAGTCCATGAAATTGTTCAATGGTATCATTGGACCATGAATAATAAAATGTCATTGCATCTTCAGGAATAATCATATTTTTTACAACATCACTTAGAATTACTTCCTCAACATACGAACTATTCTGAAATGTTGTAATTGTTGCAACAAGTTCGTAGTCACTTTCCTCATTAGGATTTTGTCCATATAATAAAGTTTTTTCTTGATAAATAAGTAACTTATATTCTGGTATCAAATCATCAGGCAAGCTATTTACAGTTTCCCAATGATCCACTTCTAAAAGTTGTTTTATTGTTTCTTGATTATCAATGCTTTCCAATAACTCGTCATTCTGTATAGAATATATCTCTATTTTGCTTTGCTTTTTCATATCTTTATCTACATTTTGATATGCATTAGAGTCACAACCTGTAAAAAACAGAACACATATTGTCAATGCACCAATAATCTTTTTCATTATAATTTTTCTCCTTTTTTGTGTGAAAGCTCCGATTTAGCGTAACGCCCTTACTGCAATTGTTTATAATATTATACACACCTGAATTCTGTCAAGTACTTTCGATGAATTTCGTCACATTTTACAAAAGAGTCTTGGAACCATGTTCTAAATCCTGAAAGTCTCTCCTAAAAGGAGAGACTTTTTAGCTTAATCATAACTTTATTGCAAGTTCACGATTCGTTTTATTATATTCACGGGTCTTAATGCCTGCATGATGAAACATCATCATGGCAGCTTTTGTATTATCAGCACCTGCATATTTGTTATCACAATATATGATCTCTTTGATTCCACTTTGAATAATAGCCTTTGCACATTCATTACAGGGATAAAGAGTAACATAAAGTTTGCAATTTTTCAGACTGCCTTCATTGCGGTTAAGTATTGCATTAAGTTCAGCATGGCATACATAAGCATATTTAGTTTCAAGAAAACCGCCGTCTCTTTCCCAAGGCATATCATCATCATTGCAGCCTATAGGCATTCCATTATAGCCTACCGCAACTATTTTATTCTCGGAGTTGACAATACAAGCACCGACCTGAGTATTGTTGTCTTTACTGCGCATTGCAGAAAGCACAGCAACGCCCATAAAATATTCATCCCATGAGAGGTAATCACTGCGTTTCATTAATATCAGCCCTTATCTCCCGGAAATTTTGTAATGCTGCCATTCAAATATTCCTTATACAACACCATATCGAAAACATTCAGTTTTCCATCTCCGTTTACATCAGCAGCAGTTTTGTTTATACTGTTTCCCTTTGAATTAACAACATATTTTGCAACCTTTACAAGGTCAGCTACTGTTACTTTCTTATCATTTGTAACATCACCGAATACGCCAGGAGTAGGGTCTGTAGGATTATCTGAAACATTACCCTTAACCTTTGTTCCACCATCGAGATTGCTGCCTTCAGTTGAAGAATAGCTGCTGTAAAATTCATTCAGCGAAAGACCTGTACCATTAATTCCCAGCGGTCTCTGATGATCAAGACCGATATACTTTCCAGTTTCAGATGTCTGCCAAAGTGACTTTTCAAACAGATCGTATTTTTCCTCTTCCCAGGTAATAGTAGTACCATTATCTATGGAATAAGAAAATCCTGCCCAAAGTCCGCCTGTATCACCAGAGTTTGTATTCAAGCACCAAAATGTATGATTGATATGGTGCTCGATCATATAATCACGAAGCAATACCATCCACTTCTGATTTTCAGCTTTGTCCATATGGCCGCCCCACTCACCTATGAGTTCAGGAGCTATATCTTCAGCATTGATATATGCCCATGTATCATACCAATAATCGTCAAGCAGAGTCTGGGTTGTAAAGTCTTTTTCAAACCATTTCTGAGCATAAACCGATGGACCGTAATCATGAGGTGAATAAACTATCTGACTTGTTCCGCTGTCCGGCACAATAGGATATTCTCTTGCACCACGGAAATTGCCGCCCCACCATGCACCTATATATGGTGAATTATCACGTCTGTCTTCAATACCCCAATAGTCGCCTGGCATAGCGCCGCTAAGTGACTGTTCAACACCTTCTATGAAAATAAGAGCGTTTGGATTAACTGCAAGAATGGAATTAGCACATTTTGTAGCAGCATAAGCCCAGTTGTTTTCATCGGTAGAACCATCCCACTTTGCAGCCTTAGCGCCTTCCTGACCCTTGCCATGAGGTTCATTTTTCAGGTCATATCCTATAAGAGTGTCATTATTTTTATATTTATCAGCGATCCATGTAAGTGATTCTATCCAAAGATCAGTTGTAACCATAGTACCATCAGCTGTTTCTTTTCCGTACCAGAGGTTATAATTATGACCGGAATTATCAGCATGAGGACTATGGATATCAATGAAAGCCTTTATGCCATACTTCTTGCACTTATCAAGAATTATATCAAATCCACGATCACTGGTAATAAGAGTCTTACCGTCAGCTTCTACAAAGTCCTTATTGATCCTACCATAAGTACCAGCTTTAATAATACCACCATTTCCATCATCCATATCAACAGGAGGATTATATGAAGCTTGCATACCTCCTGCGCTTATTTGATAAGGAGTTCCATTCATCCATGAAAGGATAAGCTCTGTTGAAATAGGAAAACGAATAACATTAATACCTCTATCAGCCACTTCTTCAAGCATATCATCAATATCACCTGCATAGAGATAGTGAGGAGAATATTCAATACAGTTTAGACCAAACCAGTTTGCACCAGTAAGCCAAACTTCGTTACCATTTTTGTCATAGAGACGGCTTCCCTCAGCGTGTAGCCAGTCATCGTTAGAATCATCCACAGCTACAGCGTTTATATCAGACATAATAATAGGCTGACCAATTGTCAACACAGAAGCAGTCATCATACCTGCAATCATAAGTCGGGTTATTTTTTTGTATAGTTTCATGCGCTATTCCCCCTTTACATATATTTTCTATTTTTTGCACACACATCTATACTCTTATATTATAAATGTATTTCATCTTTTTGTCAATAGCTCAACATAATATTTTTTTACTTGTCCTATTAAACGGGTCTGACACTATGTTTATTTCTTCTGAGTAATTTTTCACTGCACTTTCCATATGATACAGCATAGCCTAATAAGCATACCATAGCAGATATTGGCATATCTTCTACAGAATGCTGTTTAAGGAAAACTGTTGAAAGGCATATAAGCAATGTGCTTATAAAGAAAAAGCATCTCCAACCTCTTGTTTTAAAAGCATTGCATCGAACAGCTGCCAAATAAACAGCAACTGCACCCACTACATGAAGAGATGGACAAACATTCGTATTTGTGTCAATAGTATAAATATGAGATACCATATCAGTAAATATATTGTCTCTCGGCATCGTATCAGGCCGCAGCATCTGAATGGATGGATAAAATGTGAATATTATCAAAGCAATTGTCTGTGTAAAAATAATAAACCGCATAAGCTTTCTAAAAATATTCGGTTCTTTGAAAAAAGTATAAATATGTATACCTATAAGCGCTATAAACCAATAGTAATAAGGCAATATAAATATTTCCTGAAATGGTATATAATCGTCAATCTTGGAATACATGACATGATATACTTCAGGTTTTACATACCATTCAAGCAATTCAAATGCGATCCCATAAAATGGCCAATACAATAAAAGCTTCCAATGCGGATAGCGATTAAAAAATGTCATTATTATTTTTATCATAATCACACACTCCTTTGAATAAATTCATAGATTGGCAATATCAAAAGCCTCATCCGGATTTCAGTTTGCTATAATTCTCTGCGAGTATAAACTAATATTCTATACCTTTTCTTGCCTTTATTCCATTATTATACGGATGCTTAACTGCTCTTATAACGCTGTAATAATCGGCAGCTTTTTTAAATACTTTTGATGGAGATCGACCAGTGAGTATTAATTCAATATGCTTTGGGCAATTATACACAATTTCTCTTACTTTTTTCTGATCGAGCAATGCAGAGTTATAGGCTTTAAATATTTCATCCATCACTACAACATCAATAGAGTTTTGACTTATGAGAGATTCTATTTCATTCAGAAGCTTGTTATGAGTATTTTTTACAATATTTTTTTCATCATCATTCATCTGAAAAGTGAATTTCCTGCATTCTTCGCAATATCCTACAGTCATATTATTCAATTGTTTCAATATATTTATTTCATTTGAATCTCCATTTTTAAGAAACTGGCAGAAATGCACTCTCAAACCTGCTCCCACAGCTCTAACTGCAAGACCAACAGCAGCTGTGGTCTTTCCCTTTCCGTTTCCACTGTAAATATGTATCATTCAAATATCCTCCACATTGACAAGTTTACCGCATTTTTGTGCTTCTTTAAGCAAATCAATGCATCCGGCATTCATTGTTCCAAATTGTTCAGGACAGCATATAATTTTACTGCACTTTCCCATAATTTTAAGTGCCTTCTGAACAGTCTTATCGCTTACCGCTTCAAATGCATTTTCATCTATTAAGACTGATGCTAAAGCCTTTGCAATAGGAAATTCAATATCATTTTTATGTATAATACCTGCCGCAAAAGGTATATTCTTCCGCCAAAGCTTATGGTATATAAAAACTCCGCTTCCGCCGCCTCCTATTACAAATATTTTCGGTTCTCCGCTTACAGCAGCAGGCTCGGCAGTTCCATATAAATTCATAAAACTGCCGCTGCTTATTCCATAAAGCCTGTCGATATAATCTCCCGAAAAAATTTCATCAGAAGTACCGATACGATCTGCTTTTCTATTCTTGATGCATAATATTTTATCTGAAAATCGCTGTGCTAAATCAAGCTCATGAATGGATTGAATCACCGCTATATGCTTTTCTTTTACTAATTTCCTAAGCAATGACAGTAATTCCAGCTTATTATTCACATCAAGAAATGAAGTCGGCTCATCCAGAAGCATTACCTTTGGCTGCTGGGCAATTGCCCTTGCAAGCATTACGCATTGTCTTTGACCATCACTGATTTCTTTGATATCCGAATCTTTAAGATACGAAATTCCCGTAAGTTCCATTGCTTCGTCAATAATTCTGATATCTTCAGAAGAAAGAAGTCCCAATCTTCCGGTATATGGGTATCTCCCTGTTGCCACAACATCTTCACAGGTCATTCTCTCTGCATGAATTCTCTCTGTCAGAACAAGTGAAAGTTTCCTTGAAAGTTCACGTTCTTTCATAGAAGAAATTTCTCTTTTATCAATATATACACTACCTGATACTAAATGAAGCTGTGCGGCTATACTTTTAAGTATTGTGGATTTCCCTGCTCCGTTAGGCCCTATAAGCGTTAATATTTCTCCTGAATTCAAACTAAAGGTAATATTTCCTGCAACAGTTATCTTGCCATATCCAACAGATATATTTTCCGCAGATATCGCAGCATTATCCTGCATATTATCCACACCCCTTCTGCCTGTTCCGGCGAAGCATTATCAATATCACAACAGGTGCTCCAAAAACGGCAGTCACTGTACTGATACTTAATTCAACAGGAGCAAATAACATTCTTGCTATAAGGTCACACATCATACATACTGCCGCACCTCCTATAAAAGATGCCGGAATTATAATCAAAGGCTTTGATGTTCCGAAAAGGCTTTTCATCAAATGCGGAACAGCTATTCCTACAAAAGATACAGGTCCTGCAAATGCAGTAACACATGCAGAAAGCAAACTCGAAAGAAAAATTAACACAAGACGGAAAGCCCGAATATTAACGCCAAGATTCTCAGCATAGCTTTCTCCAAGCTGATATGCGCCAAGAGGCTTTGCAAGCATAAATGCAGCTGCTGAACTTGAAATTACTATACACAGCATCACAAGAATATCATCACGGTCTGTTCCGGAAAAACTGCCCATAGACCAATTATGAAGATTTACTATATTTGCATCGTCTGCAAATGTAACAACCAATTCCGTAACAGCTGAACATACATATCCTATCATTACGCCGCTTATTACAAGCTGCGCCATATTTTTTACTTTACCTGATATAAGAATTATAGTTCCCATAGAAATCAGTGAACCTATAAAAGATGCTGTCACCATTACTGCTGAACTAAGAACAATACCATTTTTCAAAGAAAATATCATTGTAAGAGCCACAATAAGCTTTGCACCTGATGATATTCCCAATACATAGGGACCAGCAATTGGATTTCCAAAAAAACATTGCAAAAGAAATCCAGAAATAGAAAGCGCTCCGCCAAGAAGCATTGCTGCAATGCATCTCGGCAGCCTTATATCTAAAATTATTGTGTTTACGGATTCATCGATACTCTTGCCAAAAATACCATAAAAAGCATCGGCAGCAGAAATACTGCTGCTGCCTTTTACAAGATTTAAAAAGAAAAATACGATTGTAAGTATAATAAGCAGCGTAAATCCTGCTGCATAGCGTGTTGATCTTTTTTTATTCATAAACGCTCCTTAATAAAGCTTATGCATATATGTAAGGCACTGGATTTCATCTGCCTCGCTCGAAAAAATACGGTTCATATCAATTATCATATCTGCCGCACCTGTCATTTGCTGAAACAAATTCTGCTCAGTAAACCATACATTTCCTTCTTTCACTGCCTTAAAATCAGACAAAATACTGCATTTATCCACAAGCTGCTGAATATTATCGAGTCGTCCCTCAATCGTACCGTTATATATAATAATATCCGCATTTTTTGCAAGCTCATAAAATTTTTCGATCTGAATATTCATAGTAGAAAGCTCATCATCATAAACATTAAGGTCATTGGCATTGAATATATATTCTCCACCTGCAAGCTCTATCATTTTTGAAATATAGTCACCAGGCTTTCGGATATTTACATAGCCATTTGAGCTGATATAAAAAAATGCAACAGTTTTTTTATTTTCACTACAGGTATCTTGCTTAGATAATGCAGCGAAATCAGCAGTTTTTTCTATAAAATATTTTTCTGCTTCATCGTATTTTCCAACTAAAAGCCCGTATAGCTTTATCCATTCCATACGACCAAGAGGATGTGACTCATAACTTGAACGTTCTACCAAAACCGGAATTCCAAGCTGCTGTATCTTTTCTCCTGTTTCAGGATTATGATATATCATTGTAGACTCTATTGCAAGTCCGCAATCACATTCTAAAAGTGCTTCATAATCAGGCATATTATACTTTCCAATATATGTGATATCCCCGTTTTCAATAGCAGCAACAATATTCGGCAAACTCCATCCGCTGCTGTCAGTCGATGTCATTGCAATAAAATCAAGACCGTCGAAGCCATCAAAAAGATCCATTGCAGAAGACGCGGCGAGATAAATGTTATCAACAGGCTGCTTTATGATTGTTATATCGCCTTTATTTTCAGGAATTTCACCATCCGGAGGAACAAGCAAATATTTATCCTTACCGATCGTTATAAGCGAATATCCACCATCATAATAATCAACTGAAAACTGATCCGCATACTGAAGCGGCATATTTCCTGTTATATTCAAATCTGAAAATCTTACATCATTTTTAGAAGCGCATGATGTCAGCATAATAATGCAAAAAGCCGTAAATATACAAAATATTCTTTTCATCATTTTATCGTTTTGGAATCAAAATATAATGTATACTCTACTTCATAAGGCTGACTCATGGCTGTAGTATCAGCTGATATGGGCATTTTATAGTCAAATCCGGTAACAGGAATTTCAAATATCGAATTTTCCTCCATGCTAATCGGCAGATATTTTTCACCATTTACCATCATATAGTCATATTTATTGCTGCTGAATACGATTTCTGCTGTGGCAGCATTGTCTTTTACTATAAGCTTTGCGGGAGATTGTACGTTCGTATGCCCCGAACCTCCTTCTAAAGTTACTTCTACGGTATAATCTCCATCGGAAATATTAAGAGATTCTATATTATTATATCTGCTTTCAGAAAATGCTTCATCAGGCAGAGAATCTGCACGAAATACAAGGGTTCTATCATACCATTCCTGCTTTTTCGCACTAAGCGCTGCACACTGTATTTCCTTGTCAAGTGCCTCAATTGGAACTGTAAATACTGATTGATCTGCATTATTTACTGTATACGAAATAAAATTTTCTTCGTCATCTGAAATAGCCTGCTCAGCTGTTCCCATAAAAAGATAATCATAGGACTTGCTGTTAATAATTATATCGGCGGTCATATTTTTATCTTTATCTACTTTGAGTATGCAGTCGGCTATCTTAAACATAGAAGAGCTTGAATCAACAGATATGTGATATTCTCCCTCTTTAATAGATTCTGCACCGATCTCTTTCATACCATCATAGCCTACCTCTGATTGAGGTGCTGTGACCTGTGTAGTCTCTGTCTCTGATGAAGATATGGCATTCTCGGATGAACTGTTTTTAGTATTTTTACAGGCTGTCATTGATATGCAAACGCACAACAGACATACCGCAGTTAAAATTATTTTTTTCATATTGCACCTTCTTAAAATTACATAGAGATGTGTTCGCATAAATATGCGAACACATCTTCAAATTAATACTCTGAAATTGAATCTATGGCAGCCTGTACATGATCGATATAGATTTGTCTGATCGCTTCATTTTCGCCAAGTCCCCTGAGCAGACACTCTACCTTATATCCTTCAGCCTCAAATGATGATTTCCACGAATCCTCTTCGTCACTTGCCATGTCATTATGTGCATGATCACCAGCAACTACCATAAGTGGTTCTAATATAACTCTTTCGTAACCGCCTTTTTTCACAGCTGTAAGTACATCGTCCAGCGTAGGTGCTGCTTCAACTGTGCCTATAAAATAATTTGTATATCCATCGGCAGTTAAGAGATCCTGCATCTTCTGATAAACGGCATTGGATTCGGCTTCCGTGCCATGACCCATAAAGCAAATAGCAGTTTTGCCATCATCATATTCTTTTGTCCAATCAACAATAGCCTGTTCCACACGTTTAAAATCCTCATCACTTGTAAGAAGCGGTTCGCCGAATACTACCTTATCAAATGAGTCGGCATGGTTGCCTACTTCAGCAATGAGATCGTTGTACTCAAAACCATTCATCAAATGTGTCGGCTGAACAACAAGCGTTTTTACGTCATTTGATTCCGCTCTTTTCAATGCTGCTTCAACATCATCAATAAGAAATCCGTCACGTCGATTTACATGATCGATTATGATATTAGCTGTAAATCCTCTGCGTACAGAATAATCAGGGAACGCTTTTTCAAGAGAATCCTCAATAGCACCGATAGTCAAACGACGATTATCATTGAAGCTTGTACCAAAACTAAGTACCAGGAGTTCATTTTCTCCGATTTCGTCCTGATTGCGTATGTTATCCAATGATGCATCTCCTGTTGTGTAATCTTCATCATCATCGGTTTCTGATATAGCAGAATTTGGTTGCATATCACTTGACTCTGAATAATTATTTTTTTCTCCGCAGGCTGTAGATGCAGAAGCAATCACAGTCAGACCCATTAAAATAGCAAATATTTTCTTCAATTTAATTCAATCCTTTCTGAAAAGGGTATGAATCGTAAAAGCAATAAAAAAACCTCTGCACAGGCAGAAGGCATTGCAAACAGACCTCCTTCGTGGAAGTCTGAAAACAGTACGATCAATACCTCGTGATCTGGATCTTTCGATCCTGTACCAACAAAACGGCAGGTTTCCTGACTTATGCATCAGCACGATATACAGCCTTCCCGATTACTCAGTGACCTTGCTTAAAGCTTGCGCCATTGCAAATGTATACCGCTCCTCAATCACAGTGACGAGATCGCACAGGATTTCCACCTGTTTCCCTTTTACCTTTCTGCCTGACAGATTCATTCCGCCATAGAAAGCACCGTATGTTATATTTTAGATTTTGTTCATGAACATTTTCATTATATCAGATTTGTATAAAAAATGCAAGTGTTATAAAAAAATCGTATTATTCAACAATTTTTATTCACCAGTTACCTGTGTTTTCAGCATCGAGCATATATAATAAAGCATTGCATATTGCCGCAGCTACATTACTGCCGCCCTTTCTTCCTCTTGCAACGATACAAGGTACTCCTGATGCAATAAGCAATTCCTTTGACTGTACGACATTTACAAATCCTACTGGTGCGCCGATAACAAACTGCGGAATAAAAGTCTTTTTTTCCATATGCTCGCATATTCTCACAAGAGCAGTAGGAGCGTTTCCAACGGCATATATAACAGGTTTGCAAAGCTTTGCAGCCTTATCTACCGAAGCTGCCGCTCTTGTCATGCCGTCAGCTTTTGCAGCCTGTGCAATATCTGCATCAGCCATATAGCAAATGCATTCACAGCCATAACGATCAAGAGCAGATTTATTGATTCCTGCCCTTGCCATATTTGTATCTGTCACAATGACTGCTCCACTTTTAATTATTTCAAGCGCTGTCTGTACAGCGTTTTCCGAAAAATAAAGATTTTCAAGATAATCAAAATCCGCAGTAGTATGAATGGCACGCATGACTACAGGCTTTATATCATCGCCTAAATTAGCGTTTCCAAGCTCGCTCTCTATTATTTTAAAGCTGCGTTTTTCTATATCCACAGGCAACACATATTCAAGCTTCATATTCCCTCCTCAAGTACTTTGTAAATAAATTCCATGTCGAGATTTTTTCTAACGATATCTGCGAGTAAATCAAGCTGATTATTACGATATTGTTTTCGGTCAATAATTTCTCCTTTATATTTAAGTCCATTTCGTTTAAAAAGCTGTTTTATCAGCCTGCCCGAAACTTCAGCACAATCAAATATCCCATGTACATAGCAGCCGGCAGCATTTTCCAAAAAGCACCCCCCAATATTGGTAAGCTGTGAACTTTTTTCAATAGTTTTTCCCATATGCACCTCATAACCGTAAAAATCTGCTCCAGATAAACATGAAAAAAATCCATTTATCTCACAAAAATGACCCTTGACCTGTTGCTGATACTTTTTATTGTCAAAAACAGTGTCGCAGTTAAGAAGTCCCATACCTGCAATGGCTCCTCCGGATTCACAGTAAAAAGGATCACTTATCATGCCGCCAAGAATCTGATAGCCTCCGCATATTCCAAATATAGGAACGCCATTTTTCACAAGCCCTATAACAGTGCTTTCTATTCCGCTTTTCCTCATCCAATTCATATCGTCTATCGTACTTTTCGTACCTGGAATCATAATAATATCAGGTTTTCCAAGCTGACAAACATCGCTTACAAACCTTACCGAAACCCCATCATACTGTCTGAAAACATCAAAATCTGTAAAATTTGACATTTTAGGCAATTTTATTACCGCAATATCAATAAGTTTATCAGAGGTATATTTCATCAAATTTTGCGAAAGGCTGTCCTCGTCTTCAATTTCGCATTTTATATATGGAATCACACCTGAAACGTGCTTCCCACTTCGATGTTCAAGAATAGAAATGCCATCTTCAAATAATGATATATCTCCTCTGAACTGATTAACAATAATCCCCTTTACCATATCTCTTTCACATGATTCAAGAAGATCAAGAGTACCTATAAGCTGTGCAAAAATTCCGCCTCTGTCGATGTCTCCAACAAGAAGAACCGGTGCATTTACCATTTTTGCAAGCCCCATATTTACAATATCGTCCGCTTTCAAATTAAGCTCTACAGGACTTCCCGCACCCTCAATTACGATGATATCATACTGCTCTGCAAGACTTTGATAAGCATTCATAATATATGGAATAAGCTTTTCTTTATGGCGGAAATAATCAGCAGCTTTCATATTAGCATATACCTGACCATTTACAATTACTTGTGAACCAACATTTGTAGTAGGTTTCAAAAGTATAGGATTCATAAGAGCAGACGGCTCGATGCCTGCTGCCTCTGCCTGTAGTGCCTGTGCTCTGCCAATTTCTGAACCATCAGAGGTTATAAATGAATTCAATGCCATATTTTGCGATTTAAATGGAGCAACAGCAAAACCATCCTGACGAAATATCCGGCACAATGCAGCTGTCAGAAAGCTTTTTCCTACATTGGACATTGTTCCCTGAAGCATTATTGCTTTAGCCATGTATACACCTCCTGAGCGCCGATATCAGCAGTTTGTTTTCTTCATGAGTACGAACTGCTATACGGTAGAATCCATCACATAAGCCCATATAATTTGCACAATTTCGTACCAATATCCCATTATTGACAAGTCTTTCATCGAGCTGTTTAGACGATTTCAAAAGTAAATAATTTGCATCTGATGGAAATACTTTTACATCGTATTTTTGCAGTTCTCTAATTAGAAATTCACGTTCACTTTTTACAAAATCAATAGTCTTACAGACATATTTTTCCTCTTTTAGAGCAGCTATTCCGGCAGCCTGTGCTGGAATAGATACGCTCCAGAATTGACCGCTGCGATGTATTTTTTCGGCAATATTACTACCTCCGCATAAAGCATATCCAAGCCGCAGACCAGGCATTGCATAAAGCTTTGTAAAGGCTTTCAAAATGATAGAATTTTTGTTTATACATTGCTTTAAACTGTATATTTCACCATTTTCCACAAATCCCATAAAGCACTCATCACAAACCAATATAATATTATGTTCCATACATCTTTCAGAGATTTTCTTTAGTAATTCAGGTGATATAAGACGTCCGGTAGGATTATTTGGGCTGCACAAAAACAGAATGTCCATATCCGGTGTAAGCATTTCAAGAATATCCGCTGTAAGCTTAAAGCTATCTTCTTCTTTAATGAAATATCTATAAACGTCACAATCAATTTCTTTTAACGCTTTTTCATACTCTCCAAAAGTCGGCTCATATATAACAGCTTTTTGAGGATTAAAACAATGAACGATCCTATATATCAAATCGTCCGCACCATTTCCAAGCACAATATTCTCAAATGGAAATTCTTCCGCATTCGAAAGCATTTTTCTAAGCTGCAAACAGTCTGGATCAGGATATTTTTCCCATGCATCTGCCGAATTTATCACAGCTTCTCTTACGCTATACGGCATTCCAAGAGGATTGATATTTGCAGAAAAATCAATAATATTATTATATTTATAAATATTTCCTCCATGCTCATGATTCATAAAAAACACCTCCGTAAATGCATATTTTAAAAGCACATGCAATAATAAGCATTACCACAGATGAAACATACATAAGCTGATTTGCTCTGCGAATATCCTGTGGCTCTATAGGGCGGTCATCATCGCCTATATAAGGCTTTTTATGAAGCTTTCCAAAATACCACGCATCCCCTGCAAGTCTTATATGTAATGCACCTGCACAAGCCGATTCGGTTTGTGCGGAATTCGGACTTGCATGATTTCTGCTGTCTCGTTTCCAGATTAGATATGCATTTCTGCCATCCATTTTTATAATCGGACTGAGTACAATCATTATAATAGCCGTCAATCGTGAGGGAATAAAATTAAGAATGTCATCAAGGATTGCAGCAAACCATCCTATATCTGCATATTTTTCATTTTTATAACCTATCATGGAGTCCATAGTATTTACTGATTTATAGAAAAATCCGGCTGCTGCACCGCCAATCCCCATATAAAACATCGGCGCTGTTACGCCGTCAGAAGTATTTTCCGCCACTGTTTCAACTGCCGCACGAATTATACCATCGATATCAAGTACATCCGTATCACGTCCAACGATCATAGAAACTGCGATGCGAGCTGCTTCTATATCGTTTTTTTCGGCAGCACCGCAAACTTTCATACTTTCTTTTTGTAAACATTTTGCTGCAATCATATAGCAGCAAAGAATGCTCTCGGCTATGACACCAGCGATAATATGAATTTTATAGCAAATTATCAGCAATATCAGCGGTATTACTGTTGAAACTATAATCACAGTAATTGTAAGGAAAATTCCGCCTTTTTTTAAGTTAAAAAAATGCTTCCGTACAAATTTCTCCATATATGAAATCAACCGTCCAACTGCTCTTATAGGATGCGGAAGACTATATGGATCACCAATAACTGAATCTAAAACAAATCCGATTATAAGCGGAAGTACAATTAAAATATATCTCATATTCTCTCCGTATCAGTCAAATTTTTTCCATTCCATTCACAGGAATATCCATGCCCGTTTTCACAATGCCATTCAAAATAATCAAAATTCAAAACAGAGAATTTACTAAGTATTGACATTATCGTTCCACCATGCACCACAAATGAAATTGAATTCATATCAGCATATTGTCTGACTATTTCTTTAAATCCGTCAGTGCAACGATTTCTGAAAGACAATGGTGATTCACCATTTGGAAATGGAAGAATTCCTCCGCTGTCTATCCAGCTTTGATAATAATTATTTTCACTAAGATCAAGATAGTTCTTTCCCTCAAAATCGCCGAAATCGCATTCTCTAAGAGAATCGCAAATCACATATTTTTGTATCGGAAATAATATCTCGGCTGTCTGAATACAACGTTTCATAGGACTGCAAATCAATAATTCACTTTTCTGAAAGCTCAGCTTTTCAAGTTCTTTGATCCCAGACTCACAAAGCTGTTCGTCTGTTTTTCCAATATATCTTTTCATAACATTGCCGTAGGTTTTTCCATGTCTGATAAAGTATATCTTCATAACAGCTCACCCTTGATTACTGTAGGAATTCCACAGATCATACGAATGACTGTATCCGATCTTTCAGCTATAATACAGCCGCAGCGTCCTACTATTTCACGCCATTCTCTTTCGTTTTTCTCAATTGGTACTATTCCGCTGCCTACCTCGCATATTATAACTGCTGCATTCTGATTTTCCATGCAAAATTTTTTAGTGAATTCCACAGCATTTATGTTTTCATTAATAAGTCTCTTTACAATAGTATGATAATTTGTTATGCATTCAATATTTTTAATTTCTGAAAAATCGCAGTCAGAACCATCAACAATTTTAGTTAATCCAAGATATTCCATAGCAAATTTTTGTTTTCCCTGAGCTGCACCGCCTGTTATCAGAATCATTTTACCACTCCCATAATCAGTTTTAAAAATACAAATGCAGAAAGAATGGCAATTTCACATAGCTGTAAAAACCATCCGCATATATCTCCTGTATATCCGCCAAATTCTCTGTACGCAGTAGTTTTGCAATAGATCAATAATATACCGCTTATGGCGATACATAAAACACCGTACAATGGATAAAAATAAATCATTACGATTGCTGCTAATGTAATAAAAAACAGTTCCATACAAACAGTTATTTTCTTATGTGATGGTCTTACAAAGCTTTGAAGCGTACCGTCTTTCTTAGCTGATTTGAATAACACTGCCGACAAGCCGCTTAAAGATCTTGAAAGAACATATCCGCAGGCTATAAATGCTGTTTCTCCAAACGTTTCAATCTTTGAAAAAAGTGCGGTCTGCATGATAAAATAAAGACATAACTGTATTACTGCAAATGAACCTATATGCGGATCAGAAAGAATCTCCAATCGCTTTTTCTTATCAGCAAAGGATGCCCTTGCATCTACAACATCGCAAAATCCATCAATATGTATACCGCCAGTTACCAAAACCGGTAAAAAAACTGCTCCAGCTGCAAAAATAAACTGCCCTGCCGAAATACAATAACAAAGCATTCGCCAGAGTATTATAAGCCCACCGATAACAAGTCCAATAAGAGGAAAAAATCCCAATGAATATCGACGGTTTTCCTCTTTCCATTCACAACTCGGCATCGGTATTTTTGAATACATCAGAAATGCAGAAAAAAGTGATTTCATCACAGCAATACTCCTTTTTGCAAAATAGGAATACCATAAACACATTCTATAACATTATCGGAAAATTCAGAAATTCTTTGATTTATCTCTCCAAGTATATGAATATACTTAGCAGTTCCCTCCGAATAATAAATTCCATCGCTGCCAACCTGATTTGTAACTATCACCATTTTTTTTGCAATGCAGCTCAGCCTATATACTCCATTTACAATTTTTTCTGTAGGGTCGATTATTTTATTATCGCAAAACATCTCGTTGGCACAAAGATTCCCTATACACTCCAGAATAACTGCACAATTATCAGTCAAAGGTATTTCATGTATATCGGTATATTTTTCCACTGTCACAAAGCCTTTTCCATCACGCATTTTCCGATGCCTTTCTATAGCAATATAAGCCTCTTTACCGTATGGCTTCATTGTGGCGATATATAATTTATTGCCTAAATAATTATCTAAAATTCTTTCAGCATATCTTGATTTTCCACATTTTGAACCGCCTGTTATAAGTGTTGTCATTTAAGTTCCGAATACCTTTCTATCGAAGTTTCCTCAAACCGATGAGCATTTTTGTACAGTGCGACAGCTCCGTCAAGCAAAGGCACAAGCATAGCTCCTCCCGTACCCTCTCCCAATCGCATACCTGCATTTATAATTGGTGCAAGTCCGCAATACCTCAGTAATCCTTCTCCTGACGGTTCATCGGAGCAATGAGATGCCAGCATATATTCACTGCATAAAGAATTCATTGTGTACGCTATTGATGCAGCAGCTGCTGAAATAACGCCGTCAATTATAACTGGTATATGATAATACGCTCCGCCAAGAAAAAGACCTGTCATTCCTGCAATTTCAAAACCGCCCAATTTTTGAAGGACTTCAAACGGTCGGTTTTTATTGGGAGAATTGACCGCTATCGCTCTTTTTACGGCGGATATTTTACGATTAAGTCCATCCGAAGAAAGACCTGCTCCCCTGCCTGTAACTTGTTCTGCCGGCAATCCAAGCATAACAGAAGCTATCGCACTTGCAGAAGTTGTATTGCCAATTCCCATTTCACCTGTAACAATAAGCTGAGTACCGCTATCTTTCAATTCACCAACAATAGCCATTCCCACTGCTATGGCACGTTCTGTTTGATCTGCTGTCATAGCAGAGCCTATCGTCATATTTTGCGTACCATATGCAATTTTACGATCAATCAGTTTTCTGCATTTTATATCAGAAGCTACACCTACATCAACTGCAATAACATCTATATCAAACGTTGAGGCGATGGCATTTATATTTGAGCGTCCCTCAGCTATTGCTTTTGCACATTCAGCAGTAACATCGCTGCCGCACTGTGTAACTCCTTCTGAAACAACTCCATGATCTCCGCACATTACAACAGCTGTACGTCTTGAAATATCAACATCGTCAGTTTCCTGAACAGCAGCAATTTTTTGTATCATCTCTTCAAGAATTCCGAAGCTGCCCAAAGGCTTTGCAATACTATCCCAACGCTCCTTAGCTTTTCTGCTAAAAGTCTTATCAGCAGGAATAATTCTTTGTATTCTATCCATTCTTTCCTCCATAAATAATGCATTTGCTGACAAAGCGCTTTGCAATATCGATATTTGAATAAAAATATAAATGCGGAAAACCTGCATAAAGTGCATCGTTCATATGACAGCATAGATATTCACTGCCGTCATTTTTTTTGGCAGTAAATCCGTTTCCGCAGCTTGTACTGTCCCAGTAGTGAAATTCGTGAATTTTTATTGTTTCTCCGTTTCGGCACAAAAGATTATCAATGCTTGCGACCATTTCTGCATATCCGAACCTTTGAAGTTTTTTTGTTGGAAAAACGGAAGCATCTATAACGCCTGCCATAGGGTATATTTTTCCATTTTCATCTGTAAGCTCTCTGTGCAGATACATAAATCCACCGCATTCTGCAATAGTAGGCATACCTGACAATACTGCATTTTTTATACTTTCTCTCATAGATATATTTAATGACAATTTTTTTACATAAATTTCAGGATATCCTCCACAAAGGATAAGTCCGTCAGCTTCAGGTAGTCTATTATCATCAATGGGAGAAAAATATTGTATTCTGCATCCCATTTCTTCAAGCAGCGAAATATTTTCTGCATATTGAAAGCAAAATGCATTGTCTTTTGCAACAGCTATAAGCGGTGAATTATATGCTGTTTTTATCAAAGGCATATCATCATTAAGCTCATCTGCTTTTAAGCCAAGCATCATGTCAAGACACATATACTTTTCTGCAAGTTCTCCAAGTTTATCCAATTTCTCCATAATATTTTCAACTTCGTCAGAGGTTACAAGACCAAGCTGTCTGCTTTCAAATATAATATCGCTTTTAGGGAAACTGCCAAAATATTTCGTTCCAAGCTCTCTGCACATTTTTTTAGCAAGAGGAATAACTCTCTCAGACAGACGGTTAAAAATAAAACCTGCAATATTATTTGGTTTACAGTAATCAAGAAAACCTTTCATAACTGCACCTATGGAATTGCTCATACCCTTGCAATCAATAACAATGATAACTGGAGTCTTGGTAATTTCCGAAATACAATAAGAAGAGCTTTTGCCGCCGTCGTAAAAACCCATAACGCCCTCTATAATAGATACTTCACCAGAATATTTTCGCAAAATCGTTTTCAGCATTTTATCATTACAGAAAAAACAGTCAAGATTATGTGAAGGTATGCCTATTGCCTGTCGGTGAAACATAGGATCTATATAATCAGGTCCACATTTGAATGCAGATATATCCTTTCCGCGTTTTTTCAGTGCAGAAAGTATTGCACAGGTTACAGTTGTCTTACCACAGCCGCTGTTAGTTCCTGCAATCATGAATCTTGTCATTCGCTTTCTCCCCTCTTATGATAAATACAGGATTTTGTGCTGCAAGCATTGTATGATTACCGGCTTTTTTTGTTTCTGTTACCGCAATCTGCGTGATTGAATATGATTTTCCGAAGTGTTTGAAAGCTTTACATGCCTGTTCAAGCGTTTCCAAAGATATTGCTGAAACTGTTATATCTGCAAATTGATTTTTTATATATATACATTCAAATATTTCCTGCATACTTCCGGAACTTCCGCCTATAAATACCTTATCTGGAGAAGGCACATTTTTCAGTATTTCTGGACAAATGCCTTCATTTACAATGATATTATCGCATCCGAATTTTCTTGAATTATTTAAAGTAAGCTCGACCGCTTCGAATTTTTTATCAAAAGCGAAAACTTTTCCATCTGGACATCTAAAAGCTATTTCTACCGAAACAGAACCTGTTCCACATCCAATATCCCAGCAAACGGAATTGCTGCATATTTTAAGTCCCGAAACAATATTCCCTCTAACTGCCGATTTTGTCATGGGTATACTGTCACGAATAAATTCACAATCGGATATTTCAGACGGTATATGACAAAGATAATCTGGATTTTCAGTCATAATCACACTTAACCTTTCGGTAACAATGTTTGTAAAATCTTTTGCTTTTCCTTTACGGCACACCTCATTTTCATACCCCAGATTTTCTCCGATATAAACTGTAGTATTAGAAAGTCCGTATTCACATAATCTTTCACAAACATCCGCTGCATTCATATCTCCGCCAAGCAAAAAAAAGCATTTCTCATTCATCAGCACATTTATAGCAATATTAGCACTCTTGCCATGAAGAGAGATTTGTTTCATATTTTCGTGAGAAACATGCATACGGTCGCAAAAATATACCATTGAAGAAATTCCGCTGATAATTTCAGGGCACATATCCTCAATAAGTGAGATCAGTTTTTTAGCACCACTAAAAAATCCACAATTTCCTGACATAAGCACAGCGGCAGTATCAAAAACGCCATTTCTTAAAATATCAGATATTTCTTCAGGCTTGTACGCTTTTACAATCTTTTTTTCACAGTCGAAATATTCACTTAGCATACGCTCCGCACCTATAAGCATCTGTGAACGCTCTATTG
>CAMWPG010000026.1 GCA_947176075.1 uncultured Ruminococcus sp.
ATATAGTATGATATAAGTGGTAAATTAGTGGGAAATGGTCTTTGCAGTATGATGCAGAGCTGTATTCCCCGAAAATGGAGGAATGAATAATGTCTTTAAAGTTAAATACCAAGTATCTGGCAGACTTTATTAACAAAGATGAGCTTGCTGGAATTCGTCATCAGGTAGAGGCATCCGCAGAGATGCTTCATAATAAGTCCGGTCAGGGCAGTGATTATCTTGGCTGGTTGACTCTGCCTACAGATTATGACAAGGAAGAATTTGCAAGAATCAAGGCTGCTGCCAAGAAGATTCAGAGCAATTCAGAAATTCTTATTGTTATCGGTATCGGCGGCTCTTATCTAGGCGCACGTGCTGCTATTGAATTTCTGAAGTCCACACTTTATAACAATTTGAAGAAGGACACACCGGATATTTATTATGTAGGCAACAGTATCAATCCAACATACCTCAGTGAGATCATATCTCTTTGTGAGGGTAAGGATTTCTCTGTAAATGTTATTTCCAAATCCGGAACTACAACAGAGCCTGCACTGGCATTCCGTGTATTCAAGGATCTGGTTGAGAAGAAGTATGGCAAGGATGGTGCTAAGGATCATATCTTTGCAACTACAGATAAGGCAAAGGGTACTCTCAAGGAACTGTCTGATACAGAAGGCTATGAGACATTTGTAGTACCTGACGATGTAGGCGGACGTTTTTCTGTTCTGACGGCAGTAGGTCTTCTTCCTATAGCTGTTGCAGGCTGTGATATCGATGCACTTATGGCAGGAGCAGCACAGGCACAGCAGGATTACACGGCTGATTTTGAGAATAATGACTGCTATAAATATGCTGCTATACGTAACATTCTCAGCCGTAAGGGTAAGGCTGTTGAAATGCTGGTATCATACGATCCTAACTTTGTTATGATGGCTGAATGGTATAAGCAGCTCTTCGGTGAAAGCGAAGGCAAGGATAACAAGGGACTGTTCCCATCAGCAGCTGTATTCTCTACCGATCTGCACTCTATGGGTCAGTACATTCAGGAAGGCTCACGTATTCTGTTTGAGACTGTAGTTGATATCAGGAAGCCTAAGACAGATCTTTATCTTGAAGCAAACGAAGAGAATCTCGACGGTCTGAATTTCCTGTGCAATCAGAATATGTCAGTTGTAAACCGCAAGGCTTTGGAGGGTGTTATTCTTGCTCACACAGAGGGCGGAGTTCCTAACATCATTCTGGAGCTTGAAGATACAACAGAAAAGAGCCTTGGTTATCTCATTTACTTCTTTGAAAAGGCTTGTGCAATTTCAGGTTATCTTCTGGGCGTAAATCCGTTCAACCAGCCGGGTGTTGAGAGCTATAAGAAGAATATGTTTGCTCTGCTTGGTAAGCCGGGATATGAGGATCAGAAGGCTGCTCTCGAAGCAAAGCTTGCTGACTGATTAAGCTGTTTTGCGGCAATTGCTGCTAAAATAAACGGAATAAGAAATGAAACAGTGTCATTTTGACACGAAAGGAGTTAATTATGATTAAACTGATTACCGGTAAAAAGGGTTCTGGTAAGACAAAGATCCTTATTGAGAAGATCAACAGCTCTGTAAGCGTAACAAACGGCTGTCTGGTATGCATCGAAAAGGGTGCAACTATCCGCAGCTCTATAAGCTACAAGGTAAGATGGTGCGATACAGAGCAGTTTGCAGTAAACAGCTTTGATACATTCTATGGCTTTGTTGCAGGTATGCTGGCAGGCAACTATGATATCAAGGAAATATTTGTTGATGGTATATTCAAGATCGCAGGTTCTGATTTTGATGCACTTGGCATAATGCTTGACAAGCTTGCAAAGCTTACAGGCGACGATGTAGAGGTAGTATTCACAATCTCTGCTGACAACAGCGAGCTGCCGGCTTCTGTTACAAAGTTCATAGACTAAGCGAGAATACGGACTTTTTTCAAAAAAAGCTTGACAAGCTGTCCTGTTTTAGTATATAATAAATGGTACAATGCGTGAAAGGAAAGAAGTATGAACTTAAAACTGCGTGAAGTTTTTCAGGTGGAAGGACTAAAAAAGTCTGTTCAATATGAGATCACTCTTGAGGAGCTGTCTGATATTCATGGCTATACATTTGCAGAGCCTGTAAAGGTCAGTGGTGAGATCGCTAACCGTGCCGGAATAGTTACATTGAAATACAGTGTCAGTTGTATACTCGATGTGGAGTGCGACAGGTGCCTGAAGCCTTTCAAGCAGGAGCATACTTATGATTTTACACATACAGTCGTTCAGGCGCTGCATAGCGACAACAGTGCATACGATTCGTATATTGTAGCTGAAAATGACAGCATTGATATGAATGAGACAGTAATAACAGACTTACTTCTTATGCTTCCAACGAAGATTCTTTGTTCGGAGGACTGTAAGGGCTTATGCTATATCTGTGGGTGTGATTTGAATGAATCCACCTGTGACTGTCTGAAATAAGAAGGAGGTGCCAACATGGCAGTACCAAAGAATAAGGTCTCCAAAGCAAGACGTGATAAAAGACGTTCTGCTGTATGGAAGCTTGATGCACCGGCAATGAGCGTATGCACAAATTGCGGTGAGTACAAGGCGCCGCACAAGGTTTGCAAGGCTTGCGGTTACTATAAGGGCGTTGCTGTACTGAAGATGGATGCTGAATAAGTCATCTGAGACTTGAGGAGGAGAGGCGGAGCAGTTCGTCTCTCCTCTTTGTCATTACTACAAAAAAATAAAGGAGATGAGAAAAATGGCATTACCGGTTGTAGCAGTTGTCGGTCGGCCTAATGTCGGAAAGTCCACCTTGTTTAATAAAATGATCGGCAAGAGATTGTCAATTGTTGAGGATACTCCCGGTGTTACACGAGACCGTATCTATTCAAAGTGCGAGTGGCTGAATCGTCAGTTCATGGTTGTGGACACAGGAGGTATAGAGCCTAATACCGCAGATATTATCTTATCACAGATGCGCAGGCAGGCAGAGCTTGCTATTGAAAATGCTGATGTTATAATACTTGTCACAGATATTCGCTGCGGAGTTACCGCAGATGACAGCGATGTTGCCGCAATGCTCCAAAAAAGCGGAAAGCCTATAGTTCTTGCAGTAAACAAATGTGACTCCATAGGAGAACCGCCGCTTGAGCTTTATGAGTTTTATAATCTTGGACTTGGTGATCCGTTCCCGATATCAGCCGCTCACGGACATGGTACAGGAGATATGCTTGATGCCGTTATGGATATGCTGCCCTCAGAAGACGAGCTTGCAGAGGACGACGATGCTGTCAAGGTAGCTATTATAGGTAAGCCTAATGCCGGCAAGTCCTCTCTTGTAAATAAAATTGCAGGTGAAGAGCGTGTTATTGTATCTGATATTGCAGGTACTACTCGTGACGCTACAGATACTGCTGTTGAAAATGAACATGGTAAGTTTGTATTTATAGATACAGCAGGAATACGAAAGAAGTCAAAGGTAACTGAGAAGATAGAGCATTTCAGCGTTCTGAGAGCCTATATGGCAGTTGACCGTGCTGATGTATGTCTTATACTCATTGATGCAGTTGAGGGCTTCACAGAGCAGGATTCCAAGGTTGCGGGCTATGCACACGAACAGGGCAAGGCATCTATCGTTGTTGTAAATAAATGGGATCTTATTGAAAAGGACAACAACACTATGAATGAGTATATGACTAAGCTTCAGAATGATTTCAGCTTTATGTCATATGTGCCTTTTATATTTATTTCAGCAAAAACAGGACAGAGAGTGCATAAACTGTATGAGATGATAGATATGGTCTATCAGCAGAATCATATGCGTGTATCCACAGGAAAACTTAATGATGTGCTTGCATATGCTACAACAAGAGTTCAGCCGCCGTCTGACAAGGGACGCCGATTGAAGATATACTATATCACTCAGCCGTCTACAAAGCCGCCGACATTTGTAATTTTTGTAAATCGTGCTGATCTGTTTCACTTCTCATATCAGAGATATATAGAAAATCAGATACGAACGGCATTCGGACTTACAGGAACGCCTGTAAGATTCATTGTTCGTGAACGTGATAAAAACGACAATAAATAGGGGCGGTGAATTTATTTATGAATGCAATGCTTCTATTGGCAATTGTTTTATCAGCAGTTGTCTCTTATCTTCTGGGAAGTTGTAATTCTGCAATCATAGTGGGAAAGCTTGTGAGACATGAGGATATAAGAAATTTTGGCAGTAAAAATGCCGGACTTACAAATACGCTTCGCTGTTTTGGTAAAGGATGTGCTTTGTTTACGCTTATCGGAGATCTTGGCAAGGGCATAGTGGCAGTTATATTGTCTAAAGGAATATGTCATATGCTGGATGTATCTCTTGCAGGAGATGAAAGGCTTCAGTTTATTGGCTATGTTGCAGGTATGGCAGCTATCTTAGGTCATGTTTTTCCGCTGTATTACGGATTTAAGGGTGGCAAGGGCGTATTGGTAGGCGTATCGGTTTTTCTTGTTATCGACTGGAAAGCATTTTGTATAATGATACTAATTTTTGCTGTTGTTCTGTCGATTTCAAAATATGTTTCTCTCGGGTCTATAGTTGGCTCTGCCTGCTGCCCGATAATAACGTTGATTTTGCAGCTTGTGCTTTATCCGGACAGACCTCTTTGGTATACTGTTCTTAATACTGCCATGGCGGCTGCTATGGGAATATGGGTAATATTTATGCACAGGAGCAATATAATGCGTTTGAGAAACGGTACGGAAAATCGTTTTTCATTTAAAAAAGATAAATCTCAGGCTGGTATGACTGATAAGTAAACATCATGGAAAAGGAGACTGAACATGGCAAATATTACGATTTTAGGCTCGGGAGGATTTGGACTCAGTCTTGCGCTGACAGCTCATAGAAGCGGTCATGCGGTAAAGGTATGGTCAAAGTTTTCCGACGAGCTTGAGGCTATCCGCAGAGATGGTGAGCATAAGCAGAAACTGCCCGGAGTACCTATTCCTGCTGAAATAGAACTTACCGACAGTATGAACTGCATAAACGGAAGCGATCTTGTTGTTTTTGGAATACCGTCACGGTTTGTACGGGATACAGTTCGTTTGGCAGCGCCTTATATTAATTCCTCTATGATCGTAGTAAATACAGGAAAGGGTCTGGAGGAAGGTTCTCTTAAAACGCTTAGTCAGGTTTTCTTAGAGGAACTGCCGGAAAATATTTCGTTAGTGACACTTACCGGACCTTCTCATGCTGAGGAGGTCGGAAGAGGAGTTCCAACTACTATTGTGGCTGCATCAGATAATGGAAGTGCAGCGGCAAAAGTACAGGAACTTTTAAGCAGTCAGACTCTGAGGATATATCTCAGCTCAGATGTTATAGGCTGTGAGGTAGGCGGTGCGCTTAAAAATATTATAGCACTGTGTGCAGGTATTTGTGACGGACTTGGTTGCGGCGACAATACAAAAGCAGCGCTTATGACAAGAGGCATGAATGAAATAACTAATCTTGGACTGGCAATGGGCGGTAAGAGAGATACATTCAGCGGTTTGTCCGGCGTAGGAGATCTTATAGTTACTTGCTGTAGTATGCACAGCAGAAACAGGAGAGCAGGAATACTTATCGGAGAAGGCATGGACCCAGAAGAGGCTGTAAATATGGTAGGGACAGTAGAAGGTTATTATTGCTGCCATGCAGCGTGGAAGCTTGCCTGCAAGCTTGGAGTTACTATGCCTATAACCGAGCAACTGCATAATATTTTGTTTGAAGGCGGAGATGTAAAAGATGCTTTATCTGCGCTTATGTCACGTCCACGAAAGCATGAATGGGAACCTTTTGATTAAAAAAATAAAAGCTTTTCGGAGTGGCAGCACTGAGCTGTTCCGAAAAGCTTATTTTTATATCAATAATAGCGGAAATCAGATATTTCCCATAAAATAGCGTGATATGGCGTAATTATATTTTTTCCTAATATGCCTTGCTTCGGTGAGGCAAGCTTTAATGTTGATGCAGGCTCAGCTGCCGGAAAACGCAGTGATATGAGTCTTGTATCACCTTCTGTTGAATCAATGAGAACGCCGTCGAAGTATTCGAGAAATTTTCTGATGATCATATTTTCTATATCATATGTCGGTATATTCTTATGCAGCGGAATGAATTCACTCAGCAAAGGCGGCTTTTGCGAATGTTCACAGGTCGTTTTTGTTATCCGTATGTTTATCACGGCTTCATCGTAAATTTGATAAGCGGTAATATTTACATCGTAAACACCTGGATTTTTATTTCTTAAAGTTATAAGAATGCACAGAAGGAAATATTCCATTCTTTTCCATGATGCGCAGATAAATACATCCTGCGGAGTATCAATTGAGATTTTTGTAGCGCCTCTTGGACCGATAACTTCAGAACAGTTTTCAGAGAAGTACTTGATCATATCACAGCAGTTCAAAACACTGCGGCTAAGCTCATCTTCTCTGTAGTAGCGAAGCAGTTCTTCTAAAAGGTATTGTTTTTTCAATATATGTGAGCAGCTGTGCATTATAATATTAGTTTGCTCATTTGGGATATCCATAGAAATATAATTTTCGGAAAAATCTTCAAAATACTCGTTTAACTGAGCGGCTGCGGCAGAAATTCTCATAGTCTCGATCTTCGTTTCGGCGAGTGCGTTTTCAAGATGCTCTCTTATATATCGGCTTTCAAGGTGCTTGTAAATAGCCGGTATGTCACTGCATAAAATGATGTAATATTTATCATCAACATTTGTCAGATTATATTCATACATAATACCGTTTGAGGAATAGGAGTAGGTTCCGTTTTGCACAGAGCTGCTTTTCGGCAGATGAAGAACCGCAGTAAGGTCTTCGTCAATATCAAATGGAGGATGCTTTCCGTTATGCCATACAATTTTTCGTGTATTATCAATAATCAAAACACAGGATGGATCATTTTGATATGCTGCCTTAAAGAAGCATAGCAGTTCATTATTCATGGCTGAGATTTTCTCCTTTCATAGCTTTATTTTATACTTTTATTATACTATGTATTTTTAAATAATGAAAGAATAAATGTAATTTTTTTTGCAGAGCATAAATTTTTGTAATAAATAAACAATGTTTTTCACCTAATAGATAAAAATTCAGGCAAAAACATAAAACTTGTATGTGAATAACATTGTTTTTTATGAAAGTGCTTGAATTTTTCTGCAAATTGGTGTAAAATAGAAATATAAAAATTTAGGAGGTAAATTCCAATGTCAGTTAAAGTTGCTATTAATGGTTTCGGCCGTATTGGTCGTCTTGCATTCCGTCAGATGTTCGGTGCAGAGGGTTATGAGGTAGTTGCAATCAACGACCTTACAAAGCCGTCTATGCTTGCACACCTGCTGAAGTATGATACAGCACAGGGTGGTTATTGTGGTAAGATCGGTGAAGGTCTGCACACTGTAGAAGCTGATGATGAAGCTGGTACAATTACAGTTGACGGCAAGACACTGAAGATCTATGCTAAGGCTAATGCTGCTGAGCTGCCTTGGGGTGAGATCGGTGTAGATGTAGTTCTTGAGTGCACAGGTTTCTATGTATCCAAGGCTAAGTCTCAGGCTCATATCGATGCAGGTGCTAAGAAGGTTGTTATTTCTGCACCGGCTGGTAATGATCTGCCGACAATCGTTTACAATGTAAACCACAACACTCTGACCGCAGATGATACAATCATTTCTGCTGCATCATGCACAACAAACTGCCTCGCTCCTATGGCTAAGGCACTGAATGATTATGCTCCGATCCAGAGCGGTATCATGAGCACAATCCATGCTTACACAGGCGATCAGATGATCCTCGACGGTCCTCACAGAAAGGGTGACCTGAGAAGAGCAAGAGCAGGCGCTGCTAATATCGTTCCTAACTCAACTGGTGCAGCTAAGGCTATCGGTCTGGTAATTCCGGAACTGAATGGCAAGCTTATCGGTTCTGCACAGCGTGTACCAGTTCCTACTGGTTCTACAACAATCCTGACTGCTGTAGTTAAGGGTACAGATGTAACAGTTGACGGCATCAATGCTGCAATGAAGGCTGCTGCTACTGAGTCTTATGGCTACAACGAAGAGCAGATCGTTTCATCCGACGTTATCGGTATGAAGTATGGTTCTCTGTTCGATGCAACACAGACCATGGTTTCCAAGATCGCTGATGATTTGTATGAAGTACAGGTTGTTTCTTGGTATGATAACGAAAACAGCTACACAAGCCAGATGGTTCGTACAATCAAGTACTTTGCTGAGCTTGCATAAGTTTGTTTTGACTTAACTTAAAAGACTGCTGTGCTTTAAGGCATGGCAGTTTTTTGCGTTATGTGCATTGACAAAGCAGTCGTGAAATAGTATAATAAAAAGGAAAGGAAGTGACGTGATGCTTCAAATGGAAAATGTGATCGTTCGTTTTGGTGTGCAGACAGCTCTTGACAGATTTTGCTATAGCTTTGAACCGGGGCATATATATGGTCTTGTAGGACCCAATGGCTGCGGAAAAAGTACGCTTATGAAAACAGCAGCCGGACTGCTCAAAAGCTATTCGGGCAATGTTTCGTATTGCGGAGAAAAAGTAAAAACAGAGCAGCGCAGCAAAATAGCATATCTGCCAACGCATCCGGTGTATTACAGATACATGAGTGTTGATGATATGGGAGCATTTTATGAGGACTTTTTTCCGGATTTCAGCCGGGATGAGTATAGAAATATGACTGCGTTCTTTGGACTCAATCCAAAGCAGAAGCTTTCAGGAATGTCTACCGGTATGGTTGCCAAGGTTCGTGTTGCAGCAACACTTTCGCGAAATGCAGGCGTGATACTTCTTGATGAGCCTCTTAATGGTATAGATATGCTGGGGCAGGATCAGATAAGACAGATAATACAGTCTATAGATCTTGCTGGAAAAACTATTATTATTTCCAGTCATCTGCTGGATCAGCTTGAGGCGGTGTGTGATCATGTTGTTATGATGAATGCAGGCAGGGTAATATTTCACGGAAATATGGCTCAGCTTCGTGCGCAGTATAACATGACTGTATCTGAGCTTTACCGTAATATATATGCACAGTACTTTCAGGCTATGGCTATGGGAGGAGGTATGATGCAATGGTAAAGCTTATAAAAAATGAATGGAAAAGATATCGTATTTTTTCTTTGGTAATGCTTTTGACGGCTGTCGGTATGGCATTGATCCTTGCCTTATTGGTAGTTCTGACGCTGAATCTTTCAAACGAAAAAGATACTTTATCAGACATTGCGAGTTATGGAAATTTTGCTATGGTATGCATAATAATTTCTGTGCTGCCGAGTGCGGCTGTAATTTATTGCATATTGTCATATGCTGCTGATATAGGCAGAAAAGGTATGATTTTTCTGACGCCTGTATCAACGTGGAAAATAATCTCCTCAAAGCTCATATATGCGGCGGCAACATTTCTGCTGCTTTACGCTGTAAGCTTTGGCGGAATTCTTCTGGCAAGCGATATATCCAACATGATCGGAAGCGACCCTGATTGTAAAGAAATGGCGGAAATGATAAGAAAATTTGCAGTAGGCAGATATCTGTCTTTCAGAGAAATTGAAAACTTTCCGCTTGAAGCTCTTATGAAATTTATATTAAGCTTTTTAAGCACTATGCATATGTCTATTCTGGTTATAGCAAGTATATCTCTTGCACGCTTTGCGGCGAATTCTGTGGGCATTCAGGTTCTGCTTAGCATAGTATTTTACTTTATAGTAGCTCTCATTGAAAGACTTATAGATATGCTGATAGCAATGCTTATGAACAATGAAAATATATGGCGGTCTATGTTTGAATATTCTTTAGGAAATACTGTTTGGTCAATGCTAAGCCTTGTAGTTTATTCTGTGATATTATACATAGTTTGCGCTTGCCTTACAGACAAAAAAGTAAATCTGGTATCGTGATTTGAAATATAGGCAAATTCAGCAAAAATCTATTTAAACCTATTGACAATAAGCAGAATATCGGTTATAATGAAAATATAATAAACCTTATCAAGAGTGGCGGAGGAACTGGTCCTGTGAAGCCCGGCAACCTGATTGCAGTAATGCAAAAAAGGTGCTAAATCCTGCGGTGTTTACCGAGAGATGAGGATTTCGAATGAAAACCGAAATCAAGCACTCGTCTGTCGAGTGCTTTTTTGTTTTAATGGAGGAATGATAAAATGAGCCGCTATTTATTTACATCTGAGTCTGTTACAGAAGGACATCCTGATAAAATTTGCGATCAGATCTCTGACGCTGTACTGGATGCCATATTACAGCAGGATCCTATGGCACGCGTTGCCTGCGAAACTGCTGTCACTACAGGAATGATCCTTTGCATGGGAGAAATAACAACAAGTGCAAGAGTTGATATTTCCCAAATTGCCCGTGATGTTGTAATTGATATTGGCTATGACCGTGCTAAGTACGGCTTTGACGGATATACTTGTTCAGTTCTGACTGCAATAGATAAGCAGTCACCGGATATCGCTATGGGTGTCAACGATGCTATGGAAAGTCGCGGCACTGAGGAAACAGCCACAGGCGCAGGCGATCAAGGAATAATGTTTGGCTATGCCTGTGATGAAACAAAGGAGCTTATGCCTTTGCCAATCTCGCTTGCTCACAAGCTTTGCATTAAGCTTACGGATGTGCGCAAGCAGAATATTCTATCATATCTGCGCCCAGATGGCAAGGCTCAGGTTACTGTTGAATACGATAACGGAAAGCCTATTCGCATTGATGCAGTTGTTGTTTCCACACAACATTCACCGGAGATCCCGTCTGAACGCATTTACAGCGATATTATGAATTACGTATGCAAGGATGTTTTGCCGGCTGATATGATCGATGAAAATACAAAGTTTTACATAAATCCAACAGGAAGATTTGTTATTGGAGGACCTCAGGGAGACAGCGGACTTACAGGCAGAAAGATAATTGTGGATACTTATGGCGGATACGCTCGTCATGGCGGCGGAGCATTCAGTGGTAAAGATCCGACAAAGGTTGACAGAAGTGCTGCATATGCGGCAAGATACATTGCAAAGAATATTGTAGCAGCAGGTCTTGCAAAACGCTGTGAGGTTCAGCTTGCCTATGCTATCGGTGTTGCAAATCCTGTTTCTGTACTTGTTGATACTTTTGGAACAGGAACGGTTTCAGAGGAAGTGCTTTCAGATGCTGTAAGAAAGGTTTTTGAGCTTACACCGGGAGGTATTATCAAAATGCTTGATCTTCGTAAGCCACAGTATAGACGGCTGGCAGCATATGGTCATATGGGACGTGAGGAGCTTGGAGCAGCATGGGAACGCTGTGATAAGACAGAAGATCTGCTGGCTGAATGCCGTTAAAAATTATGATGATAGGAGCGTTTCGATAGCGAGACGCTCTTTTTCCATGTCAGATGCATTCTCGTCAGGCGGACAAAACGTGGAGCTGTAGCTGTACAAGGCTGTGCCAAGTCCCATATCATGTATGATCTTAACCTCCTTTGATGATACTGCGTGATCTTTTATCCATTCTTCTTTCCCGCTGCCTGCATATATGTCCTCCTTTCCTGTTTTATAAGTGCATATGCCTATGATAAGCTCTGTGCTGTCATTTGTCACAAGCTCACGCCATAGAGCTGCGGTTTCCTCAAATGGAGCAGTTTCATTTTTTAGTCCGAAATATATCTGTGGAACTATATAATCACAGTAGCCTTTTTCGCTGCACCATTTTTTTACATCTGCATATTGTGTATCATTTCCTTTTAACGTTCCCTGCGGACTTATCCCGAATAGTACATCATTGTTTTCTTTCTTTACGGCATTGTATATTTCTGATACAAGTAGGCTGCACTGTTCTTTTCTGAATTCAGAGAGATTGCTTGATCTGCTTTCTGAGAATGCATCGGCATCAAATTCAGCGCTTGCCGTAGGGTAGAAGTAATCATCTATATGAATACCATCAACATCGTAATTACTCACTATCTCGGCAGCGCCCTGCGCAATGAAATCACGAACCTCCGGATAAGCAGGACAAAGCCACCATCTTCCTTCAACGAGCGACATATACTTTTCTCTTTTTTCATCGTCAGAGAACCATTGTTTCAAGGTGAAGCTATCGTCCATTTCATTCATCTGGACGTCAGACTGACATCTGAGGGGATTTATCCATGCGTGAATGGACAGCTCCATTTCATGAGCCATTGTCACCATAATACCAAGCGGATCGTATCCACTGTCCTGTGACATGAAAAGTCCTTGTGAAAAAAGTTCTGATTCATAATAAGCGTCACCAAATGCTCTTACATGAACATAAACTGTATTGATACCAAGTGACTTTGCATTGGAAAAACGCTCCTTTACAGCAGCGGTAAATTCATCCACCGTTTTGTTAAGCAGAATATCAGGATAATCGTTTACCGTGAACCACATGGCATACTGCGGTGAATAATTCAAGCGGCTGCTTGTTAAGTCTGAAGAAGGCGAACTTATATTTTCTATGCCAAGATGATATGGCGTCTGCTCATAGTCGTAGAGATGGATTTGACTTGTTGGTAATGCTGTCTCTTTCGGTTTTTCCTTATTTAGGCATCCGCAGAAAATCATAGGAACAGCTGCCGCAATGGCAGATAATTTATAAAGACATTTCATGTTTAAGTTCTCCTTTTTTGTTCCATTATATTGTGTGTGAGAAATAAAAATGCAGAGAATGGTTTAATATACTATGATATCAAGTCAGCAGATCCCAAAAAACAACAAATTGTAACTAAAAAAGCCAAAAGCTTTTATATTGCTTGCAATTGTGAGGAATAAATGGTATAATAAAAGATAACTGGAAATATATTTTTGCATTTTGAATATTATGATCCATATAAGGAGGAAATTTATGCTTACTGATATTGAAATTGCACAGCAGGCGAATATGAAGAAGATCGGAGAGATCGCAAAGGGACTTTCTATTGAGGAATGTGATATAGAATATTATGGTCATTACAAGGCGAAGCTCTCAGAGGAGCTTTTCAAGAAGCTGAAAGATAAACCGAACGGCAAGTTGATTCTTGTAACTGCTATAAATCCGACACCGGCAGGCGAGGGTAAAACTACTATCAGCGTAGGACTTGCAGAGGCAATGGGCCGTATCGGCAAGAATGCTGTTCTTGCACTCAGAGAACCCTCTCTTGGACCTGTGTTCGGCATTAAGGGAGGTGCAGCCGGAGGCGGATATGCCCAGGTCGTTCCAATGGAGGATATAAATCTTCACTTTACAGGCGATATGCACGCTATAACGGCTGCAAATAATCTCCTTTGTGCAATGCTTGATAACCATATGCAGCAGGGAAATGATCTCAGAATAGACCAAAGAAGAATTATGCTTAAGCGTGTTCTTGATATGAATGACAGAGCACTCAGAAATATAGTTATCGGTCTTGGCGGAAAGGTTGACGGTGTACCTCGTGCTGATAGCTTCCAGATAACAGTTGCATCTGAAGTTATGGCAATACTCTGCCTTTCGGCTGACCTTGCTGACATGAAGGAGAGACTGGGCAGGATACTCGTTGCATATGATCTTGACGGAAATCCTGTTTATGCTAAAGATCTTGGCGCAAACGGCGCAATGACTGCGCTTCTCAAGGACGCTCTCAAGCCAAATCTCGTACAAACCCTTGAAAATACACCTGCATTTATCCACGGCGGACCTTTTGCCAATATTGCTCATGGCTGCAATTCTATCCGTGCAACACGCCTTGCTCTTAAGCTTGGTGATTATTGTATTACTGAAGCTGGCTTTGGTTCTGACCTTGGTGCGGAGAAATTCTTTGATATCAAATGCCGTTACGGTAGATTAAAGCCGGACTGCGTTGTACTTGTTGCAACAGTAAGAGCGCTTAAATATAATGGCGGCGTAGCCAAGGCAGACCTTACAGAGGAAAACCTTGATGCACTTTCAAAGGGTATTGTAAATCTTCAGGTGCATATTGAAAATATGCAGAAATACGGTGTGCCTGTAGTAGTTGCTATAAACCGTTTTGCTACAGATACAGATGCTGAACTTGCATTTGTGCAGGAATTCTGCGAAAAGCTCGGAGCTGATTTCTCACTTGCAGAGGTCTTTGCAAAGGGCGGCGAAGGCGGAAAGGACTTGGCAGAGCAGGTTTGCAGGACGATTGAAACGAAAAAATCTGATTTTCATGTGCTTTATGATACAAAGCTGTCTATACCTGAGAAGATAGAAAAAATTGCAAAGGAGATATACCGTGCAGACGGTGTTAATATCACCGCCCAGGCTGCAAAGGCTATTTCACAGATAGAAGCGCTTGGACATAGCGAGCTTCCTGTATGTATTGCGAAAACACAATATTCTCTTTCTGATGATCCATCGCTTCTCGGCAAGCCTGAGAATTTCAAAATCACTGTACGTGATGTAACTCTATCTGCCGGTGCAGGCTTTATAGTAGTGCTGACAGGTAATATAATGACTATGCCCGGACTTCCTAAGGCACCTGCGGCACTTCGAATTGACTGTGATAATGATGGCAATATCACAGGTCTGTTTTAAAAATGGCCATGGAATATAATTTTATTACTCATTCTCCAGAGGAGACTATCTCTATTGCTGAGAAAATAGGAAAGCTTTTAAGGGCAGGAGACTGCATAGCCTATTACGGCGATCTTGGAGCTGGCAAGACTACCTTTACACGGGGCATAGCAAAGGGGCTTGGACTTCCTGATGAGGTGTCATCGCCTACGTTTGCCATTGTAAATGAATATCATGGCAAGGGCGGTATATCTCTCTACCACTTTGATATGTACCGTATAGGCAGCAGTGATGAACTGGAAACTACTGGATTTTATGATTATCCAATGGAGGAAAGTGTCTTTGCCGTGGAGTGGTCTGAGAATATAGAGGATGTTTTTCCGAAGGATGTTATAAGAATTAAGATGGAGCGTGTAAGCGATGATACACGTAAAATAACTATAGAAACAGCTAAGGGAGATGAACGCTTTGCGCATACTGGGAATTGACACATCGGGAACAGTTGCGGCAGCTGCTATTTATGACAGTGATAAGGACTTGCTGCTTGCACAGCAGCTTGTATATACAAAGCGAACGCATTCGCAGGTGATACTTCCTTTAGTGGAAAGACTGTTTGACGATACTGGGTTGTCTCTTGATGATATAGATAAGATAGCAGTTGCAGTGGGACCGGGTTCTTATACAGGATTGCGCATCGGTATAGCGGCGGTCAAGGCTATGGCATTTGCACAGAGCAAGCCATGCTGTGGAGTTTCAACGCTAAAAGCACTCTGCTTTCAGGCGCATCTTGCTGGGGAATGTGTTGTCTGCGCCATTATGAAGGCTCGCAAGGGACTTGTCTATGCCGGTATTTATCATTTTGATAAATATGGTGTATGTACGCCCCTTATGGACGATGTGCTTATATCAGAAGAAGATCTGCTCTGTGCAATTTCAGAATATGAAAGCATTATGCTTACGGGAGACGGAGCATCAGATTTTTTTGCAGAATATGCGCCTGTCAAAGCTTTGCTTGTATCGGCAGAGGTCAGACTTCAGAATGGAACGGGGCTTTGCAAAATTGCTGCAGACAGCATAGATGAAGAACCATGTCAGCTTGAAGCGAGATATTTGCAGCTTGTGAAAGCAGAGAAGGACAGGCTTTTAGAGAACCAGTATAAAAATAAGAATTGAGGTAAAGGAAGATGAAAATTTATATCGGCTGTGACCATGCGGGATATGATATGAAAGCGGCAGTAAAGGAATTTTTGCAGAGCAAGGGACATATTGTTGAGGATATGGGCGGCGACGGCAGCAAAGTTGATTATCCTGTAATTGCTAAAAGGGTAGGCAAGGCAGTCGTTTCTGATGAAGACTCAAGAGGTATTCTCATATGCGGTACTGGAATAGGAATGTCCTTGGCAGCAAACAAGATAAAGGGCATCAGGGCGGCACTTTGCGCAGATCATTTTTCTGCAAAGTATACAAGGCTTCATAATGACGCAAATGTAATGTGTATGGGCGCACGTACATTGGGCATAGGCGTTGCACTGGAGCTTGCGGAGTTGTTTGTTGATACTCCTTTTGAGGGCGGAAGACACGCAGTCAGAGTAGACCTTATCCGTGCTATGGAGGATGAATTTTAATTTAATGCAATACCATGCAAAATTGTGCTGCATTACGTTAATAAAAAGACCGTTTCACATTGTGGGGACGGTCTTTGTTATTTTTAAAGCTGTTGTTTGTTTTGCGCATAATATACAACAATAGGAGAAAACATTGTTGAAATTGTCTATTGACTTTTTCTTTTTTATAGAGTATAATATAAATAGAGGGTGAGCTTTTTACATAGTTTTTATATTTTGCATAATTTTTTATATTTTACATAATTTTTATTTTAGAAGGAGAATGGGCTATGAAAAGATTAAATAAGGTTTTAGTATTTTTAACAAGTGCTGTAATGGCAGCAAGCGCAATGTCCGGACTATCTGCATATGCATTTGGACAATGGGGCGGATTTGATGCAGTTATTACAAATCCTGATACGGATATATATGAAGAGTATACTTTCGATAGTAAAAGAGTAGTCTATAGACGTATTGATGACCCTTATATGTACTATACATATAAAGATTTCAAATATAACTACCTCACATGCATCGTTGAGTATTGTCCTAATGTAGATGATATATATTCAAAGTATTCGAGGCTTCTGAACTTTGATTATTCTAAATTTGATATAGTGGATGACGGCATGCGTATTACCATGTACGATGTGCTTGATGAGTGGGACGATCCGAGAGAGGCCGATTCTATTAAGGATAAGCAGGGAATAATAAAAAGGTTTTGTTCCGAATTGCAAGAATGCGAATGCTTGATTGATGCTGAATATGTTGCTTTTAAGGCAACTGTAGAAGAGGGGCAGACACTTCAGGATGTGCATATGGATAACTTTACCGGCACGCTTGAAGAAATTCAGGCTGTTGTAGATAAATATGCAGGTTCGGCGCAAGTGGAATTAAGTGATAATAATAAGTCATATGATATAATAGTTGAAGATATAGCCGACTTCAGCGATTTTGTATCCATGTACGATGAATTGAATACACTTTCTGATACAGCATCTTTATCTGTGTCTACCATTAGACTTAATGATTTACGATCTGCGAATACTAATACAATCAATGTCCTTAATGTGATAGGTGATAACAATAACGGCTTCATATATGGTGATTTGAATGCTGATGGCAAAATTGGAATTTCTGATGCTATTATTCTGAATAAGGCTATAACAGGCGCAATAATTCTTAATACCGATCAGGAAATGGCTGCTGACGTAAATGTCGATAGGAAAGTAGATCCACATGATCTTTTTGATTTGCTTAGCTTTCTCGTTGATAATATTTATGCATTGCCAGTAATGAGATAAAACAAAATAAAAACCTGCCGTTTCATATAATGAGCGGCAGGTTTTATTTATGTCAAAATGAGCCATATTTTACGATCTCATCTATAGGTTTTCTTAAACCCTCTGAATCGTGGCGGTCAGGAGATTTGTAAAGTGCTTCTGGTGCTGCATATCCTATAAGTAAAACATTCACTGGGATATAATTTTCAGGAATATTAAATTCACTGCGGATAATTTCAGGCTTGAATCGGCACATCCACAGAGTGCCAAGTCCTTGCTCTGTTGCTGCTAAAATCATATGATCTGTAACTATAGTTGCGTCAATTTCGTAAATGTTATGCTCGTCATATTTGCGTGTCCATGAGCATTCCGGCTCTGCGCATATTATTATAGCACAGGGTGCGTTATAAAGTCCCGGAATGCCAGTAGCATTAGCCATTTTATTCATTCCTTCTGGAGTGTTCACCACAAGAAGCCTTTGCGGTTGAGCATTTACGCCGGTAGGAGCAACTCGTCCGCATTCAAGTATGTAATTGAGTTTTTCTTTTTCAACAGGGTCTGACAGATATCCTCGTACAGAGTATCTTTTTTTAGCAAGCTCTAATAGATTCATAATAATATCCTTTCTGCCGTCAATGCGGCGTTAAATATAGCAAACGACAAATATATTTGGAGTTTGCTATTTGCCGATACGCACGGGGCGAACATAGTGAGCGTATGTGCGAGGCAATTTAAATCAATTATTTATAGTGAACGTCAAATTATTTTTGACGTTCACTATAAAAAAACAGACTGCGTGAACAGCCTGTTTTTTGTAGAAAAATTTATAAAGTGAGAGGTAAAATGCTTAAAAAGATATGGAACATTAAGTGTATTATAATCACCGTTCTATATTATTATATACTATATTTACCATAAAATCAATACACAAAAAAGCAGAAATATATGACCAAAATTTGTGTATTATGCACAATGTGCAAGTCGAAAAATAAAGACTAAATACGAATAAAGTTAATAATATAAAAATTATAATTTTTTTTGAAAAAAAGCTTGACAAATACCCTGCAAAGGTGTATAATGTAATAGTTAACTTACAAAGTTAGCAGTAAAAACAAATGGAGAGATGTCCGAGTGGTTTAAGGAGCTGGTCTTGAAAACCAGTGATCCCGCAAGGGACCGTGGGTTCGAATCCCACTCTCTCCGCCAAATATTTTTTGCAGAAATACCCAAGTGGTGAAGGGGCTCCCCTGCTAAGGGAGTAGGTCGGGAAACCGGCGCGAGGGTTCAAATCCCTCTTTCTGCGCCAGATGGATATTTTAGAAAAAGCTGCGTAATTTAGAGATTTGCTCGAAATTACGCAGCTTTTTTATACATACAACACAAGGAATACATAAAATTCACATTAATATTTATATGCACATATAATATGAAAGGGTGATGATTATGTTAATGTGTGCTACTGTTTTGGAAGTAAACAACAATAGTTTGCTTGTACGTGATAATTCCACGTCTCAGGAAGTTATCGTAAATAAATCCTGCGTATGTAATTTCCGTGTTAATGATGTAGTTGGAATTGTTTACAATGGAGTAATGACAATGAGTATTCCGCCTCAAATTAGTGCTTCCAAAATATTTAGAATGCCTTTTAATAGATGCTTTTAAAATAGATCTGTTTAATAACTGTAGACAGTGCAAAAAAATCCGCCGCTTTATAAAATAGAGCGGCGGATTTTTTGTTGATTAATAATTTTATGACGAACTTGTAGTGGGCACTTAGTTTTCGGCTGTTTGATCTAAACTAAATGATGCGAAGCAACCGAAAATGCGCCATTTTTATGGTTGGAGTAGCTGGATTTGAACCAGCGAATGACGGAGTCAAAGTCCGTTGCCTTACCGCTTGGCTATACCCCAGTATTCAATATTTATAATTATACAGGATATTGCTGCAAATGTCAAGTCTTTTTTTCATATATCGAAATTAAATTCAATTGATGCGCTTTTAGAAAATTCTCACGCAAATCAATTTTTTAAATTCAATTTATTTCAGAGTACTGTTTTTTGATATTTTCACAAAAGGAAATAG
>CAMWPG010000027.1 GCA_947176075.1 uncultured Ruminococcus sp.
AAAGGAATGTATATTATGGTAAAAATTCATTTATCTCGTTTGCTTGGTGAGAGACGTATCACACAAGCAGAACTTTCAAGAATGACCGGGATTCGTCCTGCTACGATTCATGAGCTATATAACGAGACTGCTCAAAGAATTAAATTTGACCACATTGAACTGATATGCCAATGCTTACATTGCCAAATTTATGATTTAATTGAGTACGTTCCTGAGAATGTTTGCTGCTTTAAATAGCTGATTAAAAATTAAATATTACATTAAAAAAGCACCTTAAAATACTATGAAAATAGTCTCTTTAGGGTGCTTTTTTGTATTTTGCGTGTCAATTTTTTGCGTTTTGCGTGGCAAGGCACACTTGACATATTTTTGTTCCTCCTCAATTAGAAATATAGTGAGAACACCCAATGGTTTAAATTTTCGCTTTTGTAGTGCCGGTTAAATCGACAGGCAGACAGTTTCGCAAGCTTATCAACAAACGCACTATCTGGATTTTTGTCGATCAAAGTAACCGCATAACGTTTATGTGACAAATATACCCCGTCATCAGCAAACGTGTTCTTGATATCGTCAAGTCCATAGATGATAGCAGGGTAATTTATCTTAACTGACTCAGGTGGTTGAAAATATACATTTCGGCTTTCCAGAAGAGTTTCCAGCATTATCTGCAAGTCAAGTCTACTCGCCATTGTATACGCCTCCCACAGTCAGTATTAGTCTTGGATACTGCACTTCGATACTTATGATCTTCCATTTAGTACCCATAAATCTAACATACTTCATCGAATGAAAATTGTTATAGGCAAACGGATCGGCTAAGATACTGATCTCATTTGCGACGTTGATGTTGTCGTTGAGCTGATCTGTTGATTGGAGCTTTCTTGTATTGCGAATGAGATCGCCATAATACATATGCTCGGTAATAATTTCCTCCCAAACACCGGGTGCAGTTTCTTCAGTTATAGCATAACCGATAGATCCATAGAATTTTGCCATTTTGAATTTCCACCATCTTACTCTATTAACTGTTGTCAGTTACGTCTTCTTCGAGAGCTATAGCGGACATAACACGAGTGAGAGCACCGGAGCAGCGAGTTTCCAGAAGGCTCTTTTCCTGGTTGAAATCTATGTCGAAGTCGGTGAAATGAGTAATTTCGCCGCCCTTGGTAGCACCCAGAGAATAGTCAGAAAGATTACACATCAAACCCCTAAGCTTCTTGATCTTTCCATCGGCAGTGGTACGAGTCTTACCCTCAAACTGTTCAGCTGTTATAATCTCGCCAACGTTCAAAGCAGCAGCCAGATCGCTTACCTTATCGTAGATACGACGACCATTCAGGTCACGAGCAAGAAGCATAACATTGACAAGGTGAGGGGTGCAGTAGAAATCAGAAGTACCTGAACCCTTGTACTTCTCACGAGCATAGAGTAAAGACTGAATAACAGCTTCGGCATAAATGTAATTCTCACCAAAGTGAGCAGCAGTTTCAGTACCCTGAATAGGAATGCCGTTGCCCTGAAGAGTAGCAGTCATACCGGCAATATCAACATCTGTGTGAATAGTATATAGTTCGTCATCGAGCCATATCGGACGGATCTTATCAGGAGCGATTTTTCCATCAGCACCAATTTCACGACCGTCACCGATCATGATAGCAGTAGCAAGTTCTTCATTCAGATTCATACGGTCAAGGTTATACATATACCGAACTACATCGAAATCCTGAATGTCAATGATATCATCACGTTCAAGCTTGCTTTTAACATAAACAGTCTGAGGATCGGTAGTCCTGTGAATCAGCTCAACATTACCTATGTATTCCTTTTTATTACCCTTCTTATAGCCACGGGCACGCAGTTTTTCTATGTTGCGTACATCAGTCTGACGGGTACGAATACGGCTGATAGGGCTCTTATGAACCTTATTAAGAACCTTGGAAACCCATCCTTGGTCGGTAGTAAGCAGCTCAGGCGCACCGGGGCGAACATCCTTATACTCAGGAAATAAAGTTTCGATGTTGTCGATACCGTGAGACAGAGTGTCAGAGTGTTCCTCAGCGAAAATCTCCATAGCAGTTCTCAGACTGCCAACGCTGTTGGACTTAGCCAGAGAAATAATACTTTCCTGGTCTGCATGGGACAGATAAGCGGATTCTGTCCGTGCATCGTTGTCAAAAACATTATGCTTCATTGTTGACTCCTCCTCATTTTGATTTTTTTCATCATCTTCTTCGTTTGCATCTTCGAGAACTTGCCCGATAAGAGCGTACATGACATTCTTCTGCTCTTCAGTCATACTGTCAATCACGTCCTGCACGGTCTTTTCATTATTTGGCATAGTATTGTCTCCTTTCTTATTATCTGAGTGAGATAAACTTAATGACATACCGGTATAGATAACTGCCTCTTCGTCAGAATCTTCACCATGATTCAGCATAGAATCGATAAATGCTCCGGGGTTAGCTCCGGCATGAACAAGACTTACTTCACGAATTGTTCCGTGAAGTACATTAGGACCGTTTTGCTGAAGCTGGTTTGCATAGATAGACAAAGCACAAATATCGCCGTGCTTCACAAGTGTTCTGGCAATTTCGCCTGACTCTGAATCATTAAAGAAACAATAAGCGTAAACCCCTTCGTCACGATTTTCAAGCCACGCATGACCAAGAACATTACGAGGATCGTTGTGCTGATGATTCCAGACAAGCGGAACTTTAATACCGTCGTTATGCTTAAACGCATCTCTGCGAATCACTCTGCCGTCAGAACATTTAAGATCGTTACGGGTAGCCCAGCCGCTGAAATCACAAGCTTCAGCTTGGTATGGTTTTTCCATTTTGAAATTCCTCCTTATTTTTAGATTATTCAGTTTCTGATATTTCTTCTGATACGGATTCACTCGGAGCACTAAGATTCTTGTTTCTGAGCTCATCCGCCTTAGGATCATTCGAAGGTTTCATACCGATAACCTGCCGTATCTCATTCGAAGATGCGATTTCATTTCGAGTGAACTTATCAGCAATTTCAGCGATGTCGTTTACCGGTACAAGTTTGAACGGATCTCTAAAGAACATTATCGACTGAAGTTGCGATCTTGCGGTTTTAGTCAGAAACTTTCGTTTCATTTCATCAACAATGGCAGAAATAATAGGCTCTACGGTTCGATTATAGTAATTCAACATTGTCTTTTCATCCGCTGTTCCATCCAGAATGCTCTGAGTGATTCCCAACTGGCTGTATAGCATACTCGTCAGGTATTCGATCTGAGACATTAGGTTGTTATTCACGGAACGATTGAGTTGTGTGATACGCTCAGTACCATCAGTATAAGCAATACCATATTTAGAACCAGACAACTGGCTTTCTATATCTTTACGCCTGTTTTCGGCTTGTTGACGTCTTGCTTCTGTCTTGATAATATAAGGAAGCTGGACTATCAAATCGAGTTTTCCGGCTCCGCTTTGTTCATCAATAACATCAAGAAGATTTAATTTACGAATTAGTCTCTGCATTGTGGAGTTAGGTTCGTTTATGACTGCATAGAGTGGATTTTCAATAATAGCAACTGTACTCTTAGGCAGCAAAATATTCTCTTTCTTTCCGGTTTGCTCATTATACAAACAAACTCGAACATGCAGGGGATACCAGTCTAAAATAGGACCGGCTCGCATTGTTTGAATGTCGTTCGGATATGTAGTTGTATCGACTGGAACAATAGCCACGCATCCTTCATCGAACATTGAAATAACCACATCCTGAATAAAGGCACGAGCTGTCTGATCGATATTTGCTTCTAAGGTGAGGCAGTTATTCAAGTCGTCATTTATGACCGATAGAAAACGTTCGTTTTTATCAAGTCTGATATGTTGAATTTTTATTGATGCTACATCGAGTGCGATTCGGTTATATATAGAAGTAACGATCAACCTTTCATTACCGCGAGATAATCGGGGACGGTCAGCTCGATAAGAATAGCTTACACCGAGATCTCTGTAGTTCATTTGAGCGTTACCAGTGAAAGCATTCCATGCATGCTTAAGTCTTGAACCAATAGACATTTCCATTTTGATTTATCACCTCCTCTTGCATTTATTTATTGCGTATGTTATAATAGTGAAAAAAGAGGCCAACTCTTTGATGGATGGGAGGTGGAAACAATATGGATAAAAATTGTTTGGATTTTTTGATAATGCTTTTTAAAGTAATCGCCATGTTTTTTAAAACAATCGTTACGCTCTTTAAAAGTGGTGCTGCTGAACTGCACGTCAACGACGGAATAGCATCTTTTAAAGTAGATTTGAATCGGCTTGTTGCACATGCTTAATATCAAAAAATAAGTGGGGAAGCTGTTGGTAGCGGTTTCCTCGCTTTTCCTATCCATCAGAGAGTCGTCCTCTAGAAAATAAAAATCGAATAAAAGAATGTTGCAATTTCCAAAAAAGAGTAGTATAATATACTTATCTGAAACAACGAAAGGAATGTATGTGATATGAAACCTAACATAAAATGGACAAGTGTTGCAAAAACAGCCATAGGCGTTGGTACGATACTGCTCAGTGCTATAGCTTTATTTTCACGTTTAAATACGTCAGAACATGAAAGAGAATTTATCGATCCCGAACAGGAAAGAGAACCAAATGAGCCAGAAGAAGATAACGAACAATTAAGCTATTCAAAGCCTGAAAAAAGGGAGTATAAAGGTTACGTTCCCATCGGGTGTAGTGCTTGCGGTGGTCCTTATCCAATGTGCAGAGACGGTTGCCCGATTTTTGATGATTAGAAACTGGAAAGCAAAAAGCCCGTAGATCAATTAAGACCTACGGGTGTTGTATAACAATATATAAGCGTTATTGTTTTTAAACAGTATTTAATTGTTTAATGTCAATCACCTCTACTCAAAAGCATCCCGATTAAGCTTATATGCAATATAGGCATCCATCATGGCTGCAACAGCATCGATTTTCTGCTCACGTCGTTTTTTCAAAAGCTTACGGTTTCCGTTTGTATCTTCAAGAGCAATACAATTACCCATTGCAAAGGTCATCAGGTCTTCGTCAAAAATAAGCATTCTTTCTTCTGCGAGCTTTTGCAATTCGCCGAGGGGAACAGATTCAGTTTTAGCACCTTGAATGATTTTTTCGATTCCAAACGCTCCATTTTCCTGTTCCCATCTGTCAACGAAATCTTTGGCATTATACGGATCGTATCCAAGACAACGAACATCATAGCCACGCTCGTTTATGTGATCGTCCAAATCTTCGTAAACTTTCATCATATCAAGTGTAACACCCTCTAAAACAATTAAGCTGCCCTCAGCCATGAAAGAATCGTATTTGATCCTCATAGCGGAAGGCAGCTTATTCAATGTATTAGAAGTTATATAGTTTCTGGTTTTGATACCGAACGATCCATTAGATAACGGAAATAAAAATGTAAACGCACAGAAGTCATCGCCTTGCGATAAGTCAGCACCAAGCGAGCATGGCATTTGCCAGAAATCTCGTTTTCGATGTGGCAGTGTATCTTCGTAAGTAAAGAAATAGGTGTAACCTTCCATCGGAAGACCAAAACGTTTTGCTAAAATATCATTTCTTGCAGCAGGAGCTTTCTCAGCTCTTTCTACATCTAACTGATAAGTTTCATAGCTTACGGTTTTCCCAATGTTTGGGTTTGCCTTGAGCCACATTTCTGGATCTCCGACTTCATCGATAGAATCCAGCTTATACCACCATATAGACACATGTGGATTTATGTAGTCTCCTTTGAGAATGTCCATAAGTTCCATTTTGATTGTGTCGCCGCTTCCGTTACGAACTGTGCCTTCTGAACTGGTGGCAATTATAAGATAATTATCAACTTTAGACGCACCCTGCTCAATAGCGCCGATAACATCTTCTCGAATGTCACCCGAAAGCCATTCGTCAACTGTAGCGATCTTAACACGCAGACCCTGAAGCTTATTGATACTCATAGGGCGTATCTCAATAAGAGAACCCGTCATGAAGTTTTCGATACCTTTTTTGGTTGAAGCCAATTTTGTGCGATTGGCTTTAGAACCTGTAGTGTTCTGTAAAGAACCTTCTGTCAAAAATTTGAATAATGGACCTCTCGATCGTGTGATAGCAGTCCGAATAGGAGACATGACTTCTTCAGCTTGCTTCATGGTAGGAGCGGTTGTTATCTGATGGGTAGTGGATGTATCAATGTTCTCAAAGTAAGATTGAATACATGAGTCATACAAAGATTTAGCAGCACCTCGTCCCACTATGAGATACTGCTTGTTAATAAGTCTCTTCTTTACATTCTTTCTAATATAATGTCCGCCGTGACCATCCGGATTTGGTTCGTATACGCTTCTCTCTACGAAGTAATACCAACCGAACACCTGCTCGCCCCATATCTTGAAACTGTCGAGAAGGTTCAGGTCAGCTCCATCGGTAAGTGTGAGTTCATTTTCACAGTATGTGATCCATCCCTCAACAGCTTCATCATCATAGTAAACGCCTGGATTTGCAATAAGATCATCAATACGGTTCATCTCCATGGAGATCTCTTTACATACCGGAATCTCTCCACGAATTACAGCATCACGAAACATACCGTAATATTTGGGGACGGCTGTGTTTGATAATGACGTATCATCACACCTCCTTTAAGTTGTTTTTACATAGAACGTTGACATTGAAATCGAATTATGATACAATTATTATAAAAAGTCAATAAATGGGAGTGATTATTGTGGGTATGCAATTAAATTCTTTAAAATGTCCAGAATGTGCGGCAACTATTTCTATAGAAGAAGGACGAACACAGTGCTTCTGTTCATATTGTGGTGCTAAAATAGCAATAACAAATGAGAACGAATTTGTTTATCGAAACGTTGACGAAGCAGATGTTAAACGTGCCGAAACGGATAGAATCGTTAAATTGCGTCAAATAAAATTTTTTGAGAAAATGACTAAAACGAGATTTATTATATGTGCAATAGGGTTATTGTTGACGATTATTGGAATCATATGTGGATACGCATCAGGTGATAGTGATTCACCTTTATACATGTTAGTTCTCATTGGCATGTTATTATTATTCGGTGGTCCACTATACGGAAAAGATGACAACAACGATAACGATTCAAATCTCGATGGCAAGATAAAAGTACCTTCAGGAATATCGAATTACGAAAATAAAAATTACGCAGTCATTCAGGCTATATTTATAAGTGCAGGATTTAAAAATGTTCAATGCATTCCTTTGAACGATTTAGCCATGGGTTTGTTGAAAAAAAAGGGAACGGTTGAATCCATCACAATCAATGGAGAAACAATCAGTTCGAGTGGGAGAAGATTTTTGCCAGATGCTTCAATAATAATATCATATCATAGTTTTCCTCAAAAAACGTTCTTTGATTTGTGATTGATAAATAATTATTTTTTCTGATTTTTTCACGCTGTTACCCTAAATGATGTTTATAGTGATTTTCTATATTGCCGCTATATTTGGTGAAAAATTAGTTGAATTTTTTAGGGAAATAGTGTATAATATATTCAATTGCTACTTAAGAGCAACTGTATTTACAGATTTAGGAAAACCATATCATTAGGCATATAACAATAGCAAAGTTATACCACAGGAGGAAAATAATATGAAAAAGGAAGTTGCATCATTATTAATATTAGCTTTTATCGCTTCATGCCTAACTGGATGCAAAAGCGATGATTACAAAAAGGGCGTTGAACTGCAAGAAACGGGAGATTATCAAGGTGCATTGGAAATATACGAAGGTATTGATGACTATGAAAGCTATAAGGACACAGCTCAACGAGTATCTGAATGCAAAACAATGATAGAGACCATCGGCATCTTTGATAATGCAAGTAAATTTGCTGAACAAAAAAATAGTGAATTAGACTCTGCTGTTTCGGAAGCTGAAGCGCTTGTGGCAGAGAAACAACAGGCATTGGATGATACGCTTACTCCTGCTTTGGAAACGGCTATTTCCGAGACAAAAGCAAAAAAACAGATCATTATGGAAATGCCTGCAACACAAGATGAGATAAGCAAGGCAGCGAATAAACTCAACAGTATAGACTATAGTGATGTCTTATCAAATCTTTCAACGAGTAAAGCAGCCCTTGAAAAAAGCATTAAGCAATATTCTTTAGTAAACGCACCAACTGAAGCATATGTTATTGACTGTTTGAAAAAAGTTGAAAACATTGTTGATATTTCTGCTGCTACTGAGGATAATGATCCTAATGGTCATTTGAATAAGGCAGGTGGATATACAGCTCAAATTTACTTTTCAAGCGATTTATTAGATCAAAGTGAAATATATGGAACGTCTCTTATTGATAAGGGAACAGATGCTGGCGGCAGTATAGAGGTTTATGCTAATGTTGACGATGTTATAAAGCGTGATACATATCTTGCTTCATTTGATGGTGGCATTTTTGCGTCCGGTTCTCATACGGTTATTGGAACTTTACTAATAAGGACGTCTGACGAGTTAACTGCCTCTCAGCAGAAAAATATGGAAGCGAATATAATCAACGCTTTGATTGGCGATTGATAAATAATTATTTCTTCTGATTTGGATTAGCTCCAACGTATTTAGCCGCTTCTTTTGCATCCCATTCTTTAGTCAGCATGCCTTTTATAGCATATGACATGGCACCTGACGCTGCTACAGTTAGTGATTTCGTTCCGGCAGAAGATAATATTTTCTTCACATATTGTTTTCCCGGAGATATATCTTCCATGGAAAGTTGCTTAAATTCTTTTTCCATCTTAAGACGTTCGATTTTCTTTTTCAACTGATCATCTGTCAGTTTTCTACGATTATTACAGTCTTTTTTTCTTCCACGTTTTGAGATGCTCTGAGTTCCTAAATTGTCATAATGTTTTTTACCATTATTTGTCAAGCTTCCATCCTTATTCTGATAACGTCTAACACCCCAACGCATACCCTTGATGCCGTGATGAGTTAGTGTTGTATTAGCCATTTTGAAATCCTCCTTTCTGTTTATCATTCAGAATCCACTGAAACATTGATACGCCATTCAAGCTCGCTGATTTGCCTATTTATAGCTTCTATGGCAGCTGAACTAAGAGGTGGATCAAATCCCAGTTTTACCTTTAGATGAACGTAAGTTTTAACGAATTCGAGACGAGAATTGTCATGCAAGAATTCAGACCAGCCAGTACTTGAATCCTCTATATGAAAACCGTCTTCAGGACCGACACCGAGCTGTGTAAGAATTGAGAAAGCCGAATTAATATGCATTACAATATCGGCGTCAAAGTGTTCATATTCTTCAGCTATTCCGAGCAGTTTTTTAATTGAAGTCAGTATGCTATCCATATTGGTTCTCCTTTATCGCATGATTGAAATGTATTTTTTCATACTGAATCCTTCTATACCAGAGGCTGTTCGGACTGCATACCATTCATCAGTAGATGCGTCAAGATAGACGTTAAGTTTATCGAGACGATTTACAATCGCAACGACTTCGGAATTTTTGTCAGGTTTCTCTCTAACATTCAACTTCAGGCAGTCAGTAATAACTCCAATCGTCTCGTTGGTTGATACATCGATTTCTTCGACCTGTTTATCGATTTTGATTTCAGCAGAATTGTCAAGGACAAGATCTTCGTTATTTTTATTACGCATAAAAACACTCCTTTCATGATTTTCGCCAAGGGCAAGTGTCATTGTGGCTTCGTTCTATCAGAGCAATATTAAGCAAACTTTCGTCTCCATAATGAATAGCATTGTGGGTTTTGTGCATGGTGCAAATTACATTCTCTGGATCGAAGATGCATGAGTTTCTATGGAGGATATCTTCGTAAGTTATAGGGTTAATGTGATGGATAAGTACTGATCCATATATGGCATATCCCGGAACCCCTAAATCACAACCACCATCTCGAATGATAATATTGTCTCTGAATCTAAGCCATTCACTGGAATGATAAAATTCTTGATTTATCCATCGCTTGAAACCGAAAGTCTCTTTTCCGACTGTACCATTGAGTTTCAAATATCGAAAACGTTCTTCGAATGTCGATAAAGTAATAAGTTCTGAATAAGTTCTAATATTCATCGTCATCTTCACCTTTGGCACCGGAATATCGTCTGAATGCAGCAAGAGCATTAGCGTATAATTCCTTGGCTTCACTTGAAGAATTTATGTTTTTGGTTTTTGCCTCGATGAGTTCTTTCTGTTTCTCAAGAATCTCTTTCTCTATTTTTTCCTTAGTAGAACCAAGCTTCAGATAATGGGTTATGACCTGAGAAGAAGCAGTTCCATCTCTGAGCTGCTGTTCAGCAAGATCTACAGCCAAAGAAATCAATTGATTCTCTCTGGCTTCGGGGGATAATGCAGTTCTCATCTTACTTGTTGTTACAGAAGAGTTTGAAGATTTACCTTTTGGCATTTATACTGCCTCCTCTCTTAAAATTTTAGTTTGTTGTATCTGCCATTTTAGACGTTTTAAAATATTTTAATGATACTTTTTGTTTTGTGAAGTATCCTTTGCCATGATATTTGATGCTGTATTTGAGTGAACTCGAAGAGTCGTCTTTTATCTATCAACGAAAGGAGAAAAGTATAAAAAGGAGGCTTTATTTACAGGAGTTACCTAACTCTGCAAGTTCACTCAAATACAGCATCAAATTACGAATATCGGAAACAACAGCAAAAAAATACCCCCGGAGAATTTTTTAGGAGGGCGGCGATGTGGTAGGGGGTGTAGTTTTTAAGATACCCCCCTATACCTTTCAATAGCCAGTTGCAATAGCGTCAGCCATGAAAAGGTATTTTCTAATTATTATTTAATCTGATTTCTGTCGCTTTTTAAAGTTAAACTGCTCTTTTCACTTTCTTGTATATATTCATGAAGTCATATCGAATAATTTCATCAATTGCTCTTTCAATTTCTCGATCATTCTCTTCATCAGAGAACTGTTCTGAAGTGTGAGCAATTCGATCAAGATACGCACAAGAATTGTATCCTTTTTCTACATCAAACAAGAACCAATCGGAGAACTGCTTGAATGGATCAAAAGGATTGTCGAATGTCGTGAGAGCACAAGAACCATTCATATTGGTTACTCCTTTCAGTTTAAGTAATTACGTACAGTGCTTGTTGAAATACCGAGAGCATCAGCAATTTCAGCTGTGGTATAACCGGAGGCATTCATCGAAGCGATCTTGTTCTGCTTAGCAGTGCTAAGAGTTTTTGTTACTCTTGGAGTAGCATGCTGTCTAAGACTTTTTATGTCAGCATTGTTGATTATCTGGTTAAGTTGATTCTCACTGATAGCACCTGATTGAATTGCTTCCCATTCACGATCAGTGATCTTAATAGTTTCTCGCTTTGCATTAACTGATGCACGAGCTTGACTAAGAGCCTGTTGGCTTGCTTTTTTAATCTCGGCTTTCGTCATATCGGGATTGTCTTTTTTCTTAGCTGCCACCACTGCATTAGCCATAGTCTGGGCTTGTCTTTCTCTTGGAGCATTCTTGAGTGCAACGTTGAGCTTTGCTTTTAATGAGTCCACCTCAGCTTGATAAGTCTTTTTAGCTTCAGCTGAATATTGAACTTTACCGGCGGATAAGATTTCAAGACGTGCCTGATTGCCCAAGGCTTTCATCTTGTTGGCATAGTTTGCATACGCACGCTCTACCGGTGTATCAGCATCGGAAATAAGGGTACGAGCATCATTTGTTTCTGCCATTTTAGTACTTTGCTGAGTACGAACTTTAGTTTTTCCGGTTTTCTTATCTATGTAAGTGGGTTCGTCTACTTGCTTCCATATTAGCTCGCCGGTTTTATCGTCAATTTTAGGACTGCCTTGACGTTTAACAACGGAGGTTTCGGACTTAGCACGAGATATTAAAGTTGAAGCACCTTCATGGTATCTACCGTTCTCGTCGATTGTTCCTTGATACTTCTTCTTCAAAGATCTGATGCCGTTATCGATCTCACTTTGTTTGTAATCGAGCCTGTGTTTTTCAGCATCAATAACGACCATGCTGTGTCGGACTGCTCTCGCAAGTTCATCCGGCGTCGCACCTCTTAAAGTCATATCAGTAATCAAGTTGGAAACTACACCCATTTCTTTTTGAGTGTTTTTCATCTGCTTGAATGTACCCTCAGGTTTCCCTCCATATTCCAACTTTGGGTCAAAGCCTTCCAGACCTTTTAGGGGAGGTGTTGAAGTGATTTTTACCTTGCTCTTACTTGAATTGCAGGGAATTACCATAACTGTGTCGCCATCAAAGTCAGCTCCAGATAGTCGTTCAGCAATTTTACTGTTTATACCGATAGCATCTTTCGGTGTATTTCCAAGTACTCTGCGGGCTTCAGCTTGTTTGTTATTGACTGTTAGAATCGGGATCTCAAATGTGCCGCCATGAGGATAACGAATTAAAGCAACATTTTCGCCATTCTTATAATTCGGGGCGTAAACCTCATTATCTTTCATCGAAGTAATAGGAAGAATTACCTGATACTTCTGGCGAGGAAGTGCAGCAGCCTGAAGATGAACCGCAGCAGAATCACAATCATCAGCAAAAGATTTCAAAAGAGACTTTTTAACAGTTGGATTTGTTAAAGAACAAATCTCGTCAAATTCAGCCATTTTGTCGGACACTGCCAGGTTAAGTTGCTTATTTACCAACTGCATATTCTGTTTAGCCAGAAACTGAGAGGAAAGTTTATCCGACCATTCGTTCCAGTCGCCTTCTTCAGCACGTTTGTTGATAAGAGAAAGCTGTCGTTTACCATTAGCATCGACATAATAACTCTGACCTCCTGCTTTAATGAGAGAACCAAATGGGTTATCAGGATCGTCTTTGATTTTTTTCAAAACATCTTCAGTAGGGGTTCCTTTCTTTTTATTGGTATTAAACAGAACGTCTACTCCGTCAGGCAGGTCATCGGAATATACTGCCATTCCTTTTAAGTATCGGTTTCCATCTACCAATATACGAACCTGAGCATAGTGCGAATTGCCAAGTGACAAGTCCTCTACACCACGACGAAGTTCAATAACACCATCTTTGTGAATGCCACCGTCCTCTGCATAGCGGATCTTTAAACGACTTGAATCCATACTCTTGGGGTATACAAACTTATCGAAAGTTTCACCGCCATCGTGAGAAACATAATCTCTTACAGAGTGAATGTTTTCAAAATTATAAATTTCTTTATGTTCAGTTCCGGGAGGACAAAGAACTTTCATGTTGGTCTGTTTACCCGGATTCGTAACCTGAGGAACACCACCGCCATAAGTCGTATAACCCTCCATTTCCAAAATATAAAGAGCCTCTTTCATCTTTTCTTTCGAGATGCCAAGTTCTTTTTCAACGCCTGTTCCAACGTCAATTAAGCCTTTTTCAGCAATCTGCTTTTTCAGAAATTCCGCTGTTGTTTTGGCTTGATTCATACGGGCTTCAGAATTCTCATTAAGAAGGGAACGCACTGACGAATCGTTGGCGAAACCCATTTTCTTAGCAATTTCATTGAGACTGTAGCCTTTCTCGCGAAGAGCTTTGGCTGTTGCAACATTTGCAGATCTGCGTTCATCCTTAGCCAGACCCACTTGAGTTCTGAACTGCGTTGTACTTAGACCCATAGATTTTGCAATAGCTACTTCACCTGTATACGTCTTTCCATTTTTATCAGTAAAAGTAAAATTAGATTTTTTCATCTCTTCCACTCTGGATAGAAAGTCACCGCTATGTTGATAAGGGTTATCTCCGGAACCCCACGGATAACGACCTGATCTTCTTGGCATTCCATAATGCATCAGCATGTCTTCTATAATGAGATTCACGTTTTAGCCCTTCTGTTCTTTAATTTTTCGAATGATTTTGTCGAAGGTAATTATCTTATCCATAATGGGAGCAATATCTTCGACAGTTGGTGTGTGATATAGAATTTCATTGTTCTGATACAGACGAAGTTCCATTTCAATATCAGAAGGCTTAACTTTATACTCCAAACAAAAAAGAGCAGCATATATTTCAAGCTGCTCCATATGAGCCGGAACAATGCCGGTCTTTAAATCGTGGATACGAAGTTTGCTGTTTCTGAATAAGATGGCATCGGCAGTACCAAAGCAATTATCGGAATAAAATAATATTTGCTCAGGGATCATTCTGAATCCGATGGCATCATTAACGTACATGTTCAATGTTTTTTTGCATTTGGGAAGTTTTTGTCCTAAACGAATGCACTGACATGCGAAGTCATGAAGTATGGTTCCTCTTTGTGTAGCTAAAAACTTAGAATAAGAATCAGCTAATTTAGATTCATCGTAATTGATCCAATGGTATTTGCTGGCGCCAAGAAAAGCGTGTCGCCCTTCAAGCGTTGAATGATTGTTGAAGATCATGCAGAACTTCCTCCTTATTTTTGGGATAAATAAATCTTGAGAAAGACATCCTATTCATTTTATTCACATAGTATTCTTGATTTGGTTGTCTTTTCGCACCAGCACTTTGTTTACACTCAAGAGATGCCCATTTATCGTTGTATAGAATGAGTATATCGGGAATACCTTGCAAATATCCAGAGTCAATCTTAATCACAATGCAACCGGGAAATAACGTTTTCAGCTCTTTGATAAGCTTTGATTGGAATCGACTTTCAAGCATAATTAAACAGGGCTCCTTTCGTGTAAAATTATCAAAAGTAAAAGAGAATGACTATTCTTAAAAACAGCTTTTCTACTCTCTCTTCATAAAAGGGAATGTTTTTTTTGCGTGGTGCGAAAAAGGAAATAAAAAAAAACGAGACACTATTAAGTATCTCGTGTAAAATTCGAATATTAAATTGTATTTCTTTTTATAGATATAAATTTAATTATTTTTTCAAATACACATCTCCATTCATCGTAATATAATACTCGGATTCACGAGTAACAGCATTTAACGATTTTTTAAGAGACTTTCTGATTTCGGATTCTTCTCCTTGAGTCAGTGATTCGATAAATCCGTCTATTTTCTTTTCTATAGAAGAAGTGTCGACCTTCATAAATAGAAATCCGTTAGCGTTTTGAGCTAAAACTTTAAGAGCTGAAAAGTTATTCAACATTCTTTTTTCACATTTATCCATATATGTAGAAATGTCATTTTCAACATATTTAAGGTACTGCGAATCGAAATTTTGAGAATAATATACTTCAAGTAGACTGCTCATACCATATAGTTGCATAGAGAATTCCAAGCTTTCTTTAATTGAAAACGCTTTATCAACTAACTTATCAATATTTGATTCGCTTTTTGAGGAAATAGTGTAATCTAAGTCGCCTATATAGAACTCGATATCCTTCATTGCAACTTTTTTAGCATTTTGTAAACTTGCTATCGTTGCTGTTCTTTGATACTCGTGATTCATAATAGAACTGTAATTCTGATAGGCATACTTAACAAAACTTACTTCAGCCATCAATTCTGCTTTTTTATTTCCATAAAGAAATTCCAGAATTTTATCTATCTTTTGATTTATCTTTGTTAGTTCACTGTTAATTTTAGTCAAGAAATATTGTCCTGATGCAATAGACATAATACTAAACATTCCAAGTATAGTTGCTTGTGCAGACAAATCATGCAGAGAGCCATGTCCAACTATTTTGCAATTAGTATCTTGAATAATATTTCCAATTCCACCGGTCTTGTACACCATTGGATGACAAGCTGTTGATAATCCTTCCGGCATTTTTAAAATATATGCATTGTTTAAAGCATCCGCTGCCATCACTGTAGGAAGCTGTTGATATAAAGCGCTTAAATGCATCTTCTGTGCAGAAGTGAAATTAAGTTTTTTGTATTCAGGTCTGCGTTCAACGTCTTTTATTTCCTCAACTGGTTTTATTTCGAAATTTTTATCCATATCATATCTCTCCATGCTTTCGCTAAAATATGTAATTATAAGCTTTTTTACATTATAACATAAACCAAAATAAAATGGAAGAGTTTTTGTAAAAAATAACATTTTTGCGAAAATTACCTTGCAAACATACTCATGGTCAAAAGCCCACTTTTTTCGCTTAATTATATATATTATTAAAACTTTTTATCACAATTAAATAAGAAAAAAAGTGGGCAAGTGGGCAAAAAGCCAAAAAAGCACGCAATTGCGAGGTTTTTTGTGGCCATTTTTGTTTTTAAAAGTGGGCTTTTGACCACTTTTTTTGACCAAAAATCGGAAAATCATCCGTACGAGTCATCAAAAATTTTATAAAAATGCGCATAGACCACGTTTTATTCTTTAAAGGTGGGCAATAACGCACTTGATATTTCATCATCTCCAGACACGTTTGGTTTTCTTATCAATCAAAACTATACGATTTTCAACCTCGAATCCTGCGAGTTCACACAAATAGAATATCGTATGTAGCAATTTATGAAACCGTTCGTCTTCCTTATCAATGTTACGCAAAGCTTCAAAAGTTGTAGGATCAGAATATCCCTCTGAGTTACGTCTGGGATTATTATGTTTTGCCATTATAGTCAATGCTCCTTTCTTTGTTTATTCCATTCTTCAATATCAATACCGTATTGTTTCAGTTTATATGTACACAGCCAAACCGTATCGGAATCTTCCATAGCATATCGCTCTAAAAGAGCAACTATGTTTGGTCTAAACGTTTCGTAGAATCTCTTCAGACGTTTCTGACCGAATCCGAATTCTTCATGCAGATGCCAGAGAATCGTAGCGTCGAGTTCGTTAAGATGTTTTGCTTCAAAGTCAGCAAACTGACGCTGAACTTCAATGCTAATTGCTTTTTTCTCGGCAGCTGTCATCTCTGCACCATATACTTTACCTTTGGATTTCTTCACTAACATAGTGAACCTCCTATATAAATAAGTTTTTTGCGAAAATGAGCATAAAAATAAGAGCTAAGGTAACCTTGGCTCTTAAGTGTTTTTATTTTATTCTATGCTTTTTTCACCCAAGCTTTGCAAAATGTTTCTTTGCATTTCGGATAAGTCGGCCATCCACATTTATTGCAAATGAGTTCATCTCGTCCGAGATCTGGAATATCCTCTTCAAACTCCTTGATAACAGTGGTCCACGTTCCATCTTTTTGTTTAACTGGGCAAACCATTCTTGATTTTACTTTCACGGAAACCGCCTCCTTTTTAATATTATATCACGAAATGCGAAAAAAGTAAAGACCATGTTTCAGGTCTTTACTAATGAAAACGAGTAGCTTACGAGATTAAAATCGTGTAGCGTTCTTTCAGCTTTTTAAACATGTCTTCGCTTGCTGCAATTCTGACATGAAATTCAATCTTGCCTTTACTGTTTACAATAGTTTCAACATGAGCTTGAATTTTTTCAGAGTATAGCATTCGTAGACAAGTGCCGAGTTGCTTATCGTTCTTCGCCATAAAATAATCCATAAGTACCACCCCCTTTCATAATAGGAGGTGTATTTCGTGCGTCTACTCTTTATTTCCGGTAATCAAGTCGCTGTACGGCAAACTTTCGATCCAGTCGCAGAAAGTATGCCATTCGTCAAGTTTGTGATCTCTGCGCCATTCATAGATGTTTGCAAGTACCTCGTAATTCAGCATAACAGTCCGTTTCTGATTATATGAAGAGGGGAGTAGCTGAATCATCTGCCACCAGTGTCTCTTATCTTTTTTATTTAAATATAAGTTTCTGTAGAGATTTAAGTCGCTGATAGTTCTTTCAAGATTCAATTTTGTGTCAGGGAAAAGATGCTCATGCGAAAAATCATCAAGCGTAAACTCCTTTTCATGAATCTTGTGCATTGTTGAGCAAGAATTTGCAACGGTACCAACCTTATAAGTATCGAACTCTTTCCACCAGTATAGCGGAGCAGTGACAGTCAGGTAAATCACCATCATTCTGCGATACTTAGCGTGAACAGGACCGCCATCAGCAAGAGTCTTAGCAAGCTTGTGGTCGTTGTCTCCCATAAACCAGGGGAAGGCAGAGAATGGGTCATATACTGTCTCTGCGATGCAATCATGAGTAATATAGCTGTCAGAACGCTCCCAACTGTTCTTAGGATTACGCATACCCTCCATGATGATTTCATACTGTGCTGGTGACATTGTAACGAACTTTTCAATTTTTAACATTGTCATTCTCCTTTTTATAAATTAGTCTATCTTTGGTTCGCTTTTTGCATATTGATCGATGATCTTCTTGATATTCGAATTTGAGCCGAATATCTTCTTAGTAACAGCAGCACAGAAACCGGCGTATCTATTGTATGTATCATCTTTACCGCAAGAAACGATTGTTTTCGAGCCATCTTTCCAAATAATTATGGTCTTCGGACCGCTGTAAATAATTTGTTTAATGGCATCATATACAGAGAAATTTCCCGAAGTAACATCGTTATCAGGAATAACTGCCAAAGACGTTTCTTTGAACCAGAACACGCCGTATCCACTGTTAGAGTTTGTAAGTTCACCAAGCCGAACTCCAATTTTGTCATTATAGTTCTTTCTAACTACGCCAACCTGACCAAGAAAGCGATTGTCATAGTCTGTTCCGGGCATAATAGCCACCTTAGTACCAATAGTAATCATACTTTTCTTTTCTCCTTTACATAATTCATATAATAATTTTAATGGTCAACGTAATAATAATTTTACCAAAGCGGGGATGATCAATAAATTCAATAGACTAATTCTTATATTAATGTCGATTCCCTCAGTCTTCATTTTTGAGCCTCCTTTTTCTCCGCATCAATGAGTTTTTTGTAAATATCAACAGCTTCCTGTCCTTGGAAAGCATTGATAATATTAACTACACTATTTTCTTGTCTGCCAACAAGAAGAATGCCTGTGTCTTCGCCGTTTGTGAAATCAACGCTGACTAATAAGCATTCACATTTTTCCAGTTTATCCATTTTGTTTTTCCTTTCAATGTCGGTATAATAGTTTAAGTACCTGCTTTTTGCTAATTTTTGTATTATATTTATCGTTTTTTATTTCTCTGATTATTCTTACGCTTGATTTATCATCTGCTAACATCTGGTACACACGCTCTATCAGGCTGTTATTATCAGGCAATATTTCAGAACATTCATCGTCAGTAGTATGAAAACCAGAACCGTTAGTAATATCAGAGATTCCGTATGTATTGGTTTTTTTCTTCATAATTCAGTTTCATCATCCTCCTGATTCAGCAAATCACAAACTTTCTGTGCGGTTTCTTCTACCTCATTACATACTCGTTCAGTATCAGCTACATACCAAAATAATTTTTTACCATGTTTCGGCTTTCAAGGCACAGGATCTTCCAGCTTCTTTAATTCCGCTTCAAGAACCGCTATACACTGATCGTTTAAACGGTTTGCTTCTTTAGTCATTTTTATACTCATAATTTTCTCCTTTCAAGTTTAAAAATAAAAAATCCGTAGATTACAAAAC
>CAMWPG010000028.1 GCA_947176075.1 uncultured Ruminococcus sp.
TAGTGACATCTTATCAAGCGTCATCTATTTATGAACTTTGAGCCAGCCTAAACCGGATTCTATCCACAAGCAATCTTGCGAATCAGCCTGTGGGAAAATACCAGCCTGCACGATCTGCTTTGCGGTTAACATTCTATTTTCTCCTGTGAAGACTTGCGTGTACGCCCGGGCTTTTTCTCTTCTGTTTCAGGCAAAATATCCTCAGTAGATGTATTTGCGATCTGATTTTCCTCCGGCACTTCTGCACCGGCGGGATAATATTTTCCATGTGATTTTACAGCATGATCATAAACCATTTACGCCACCTCCAGTGCATAACATTCTTCCATTCTCTCAAAGGACGGAAGCACAATTTCAGATACAGTTGTCTTTGTATTTACAGGATCCGATGTTACTTTGACCGCAACTGCAACACCGGTGTTAACAATTGACACATCAGCTTCGCTGCGTGACATGAGTGTACGCTCCTCCGGTGTTGTGCCGTACCAAGTCGAACCCAGTGCACCGGACGGCAGCATCATTACGATATTATCCGGATAAAACTTAGCTGACTTGCCGTCCTCTTTCTTATACTGCTTGTTATAGATCACAATTGTAACGCCCAGCTCCTCTTCGATGTAGGACTTCACACGGGCGGTCGTATAATTCACAGTAGCTGTAAGATTCTGTGCAAGAATACCATCATGAACAAGAACAGAATCTTTCATAAGCTTGAACGTATTCTTACTCATAAGCAAGATCTCAGGACGATTGCCGGTTACAGTTTCCTGTAGATCCATAGCTTCTTCTATATCTTTCATAGGATCACAAGTAACAGAAGCCGTCCACTTATCTTCATCAGAAACAATTTTCAAATAGTGATCCTTCTTCCAGCTTCCGTCAGGATCATAATTATACGTGTAATTTGTATCATTAGCCTTGATCTCGATTCCCATATTACCGCCGATTGGTGCAAGCAGCTGCATTATCATACGTTCCGGCACTACATTTGCACCATCGATAAGTGCCTGTGCATCGTCAAAAATACGTTCCAAAACTGCCTCAGCATACGGGTCACTTGAATCCTGCACACGCATTATCTCCTGTTCGTCCTGTTCCTTGACAAGCATGGATTCACGGAAAAATGCCATTTCTGTAGCATCAATGGAAATACCTATTCTGTCACGAAATGTAGACTTTGCATCAAAGTTAGACGGCATCAAAGATACAGGCAATCCCTTGTTTCCTTTTATCCACTTTAGATCAAGACCGGCTTTCTTACGAGATGGAAACAGTCCTGCGCCATAATACGGTATCCGATTAGATGCTGCTGCTGTCCAATTGGCTGCTATTGCTTCTGCTGTAAAAATATCAGTTAAATTCATGTTCAAATGCTCCTTTCATTAAATAAATTGCACCATCGGCAATGCAGATCTTGCATCTTCTGACGGTGCAGTCGGCAGTTTATCAAAATGGATAAATCCGTGTGTTACAATCGTTCCATTGGGATTCTCACTAAGGCGAACATCACTCAGCAAAACACCCATTGCAGATGAATCATTGCTGGGGATAATAGTACCGGCTGGAATGATGCCATCTGTTGCCAGACTGCTAAGCCAGGTGCAGTCATACGACTTTGCAGTGTAATGATCATTTGCCAGGATCATAGCACCAGTGGTTATGGACTGTCTTGTGTATCTCATGATTTACCTCCTGTATATGCGTCTCGAATTTTTGCTGCGTTTGCCTGCGCCTGTACATTTGCAGAATTGAAGATCTGCTTTGCGCCTCCACCAGTACCTTCATTACGTATCTGCTGCGGCTGTCTGCCATTAGATCTGTAGATGTTGTCTTTCTCTGCCTGTGCGCGCTTATCAAGCAGTGCAGCCAATGCCTTGACCTTGCTGTCAATGTCAGTCGTTGTACTGCCCATAACAAATGGGATAAGGTCAGCGGATGTAATGCCGTTTCCGACAAGCTTTGCCTGTTCCAGAGCACCTATAGCATGAAGGCGGTTCTCCTTATCACGGATAACAGCCTCACGGGCAGCAACATCATTCTCACGTTTTGCCAGATCGATCCGATTGCGCTCTTCCTGAGAAAGATGTTCCGCACGCAGAGTATCCAGTTCCTGCTGTAAGGCGTCATATTCAGCTGCTGTATAAGTCTTTTCTGGTGCAGCTGTATCTTGTGCCGGTTCTGCGGCAGGTTCGGTCTGCGCTGATTCTGCTGTCGGCTGTGCCGCCGTATCAGATGCACTATCGGCTCCCGGTTCGGCAAAGAACTGCATTGAGATATGCATCGGTTTGTGCTTCATTTCAAATTCCTCCTTTTTTTGATTTTAGATATAAAAATAACGCTACATTTACATGTAACGCTAATTTTCAGTGTGTAATATTTCAAAAATCGCTGTTTTTGAGATGTTTAATCGGTCAGCGGTTTTTCGCATTTCATACAGCATTTTTCGTTTGATGAATTAACCATCCTAAAATATTGCATCCTCGGATTCTCATAGAAATACTCCAATCCGCTCAATGTTAAACGTGGATTATTCCCCATTATCACGGTACCATCTGTTCCGACCTGCATTACAGCGCCTTGTATATACTTTGCTTCTGAAAGCATTTCCAATACGTGCATCTGTCGAATAAATGAAACACCTAAACGTTCAGGGCTGATTGCATCCCAATCAAAATTTTCGTTGTCCATTTGCTTTTCAAATTCACTGAGAATCTGATATATCGCTCTATAGATTTCCATTTAATTTTTCCTTTCTGGTATAAGAAAAGCGCACCTTGTGGTACGCTTTAATACATTTTTACTTATAAGGAAACCGCCTCGATTTCTCGAAGCGGTTATAAAAACGGTATTTTGGTGGGTGTGCCCATTCCCACATTTCTTTTAGCCTAAAAGGCGTGTAGCAGCACAATCTCTACTTCAAAATACCTGTTCCTATCCTATGTTAATTATATTATAATTATTCTAATCTAAAAGGTTTTACGAAACTGCTTTTTTCTCTTCCAATTCTCGTTCCAGAATTTGGATCGCCCTCTTTAGTTCTTCTGATGACATTTTTTTAATATCATCCGGAATCACAACATTATCATCCAAATATTCTTCGCTCATGTTATTTCACCTCCCAAAAATCGATTTTGCAATTACGTTTCAGATCATTCAACGCTAAAATTTGCGAATCATATTCAGAATGGTTAGATTTTACATATGATTCAATATACATATTATACAACCGCTCGTTAAGTTCTTCTTCTGCTATATAACCGAAAATTTTACCGTCGTGACAAGCAATAAAACCACATTTATAGCTGTGACGAAAGCAAGCGTTAAAATCTCCGGCACTCGGAGGCATACTGCTTGGATGCGTGTGAAGAGTCACAAGCCTCTTTTTCTCATATGCGTTCACAGCTTTTTTTGTTTTTGAAGAATATATAACTCTTCTTTCCTGCGTACCATCAACTTCTTTGGCAATTACATCACCAGTGTCCCCATCAAACCAATACATATCTTCCAAAACAGTACCACTTCTGTGTATGAGTGCCTCTTTGGCTTTTTGGTATAGAGATTTATTCAAATCTGTATTTTGTGTTGCATTATCAAACTTTCGTTTATATTCTCCGCTCTCAAGATAAGTTTTATTCACAAGAGTATCTTTATTTCTTCCATATCTTTGATTTTCCAATGACACATCATCACTTCCTGATTCTATTATACCACTATCACCGTCAGAAGTCAATCCCAGTTCCTTTTCTTTCTGCAAAACCTCATCCGGAATCACACCGCCTTGCGCAACGAATTCCTCACGGCTCATGATCGAATACATAAGGAAACAGCGGCAGTTAATATCCTCCGAAGCTACTCCAAATGCACCCGGACAATCCGCCAAAGTACCACTTGATTCAAACACATCAAGCGCATGAATCTTCTTTCCGTTCAGGTGCTGGTGAGTGCTGCGGACGGATTCATCATCCATGCTGCACCATTCTTTGACCTCAATGTAATCACTGCCAAGCAGCATTTCAGATGCTTCCTCAGTGACATCCTGAAAGCCCCTGTTAATAGCTCTATTTGCTTCTGTACGGACGATACGCATTGCTTTTTTGTAATCACCATTCAATGTGTCTGCAATGCGCTGTGCCATTCTGGTGTAGCTGTCGCCACTTGCAAGACCTACAGCCAATGTCTTTTGGGTGCTGCTGATTATATATGTTCTTCTACGATTCAAAAACGTGGAAAGCGTAAGCTTCCGCATCGGATTCTCCACAACATTCTTCACCGTCTCCGGCGTTACAGCAGATAATCCGGAAAGAAGAGAACCTAACTGCGTATTGCTTGTGGACTGCTTCACAGCGTTTACCATGCCATTATAGCACGTGGTGTATGTATCTTCAATAACCTGCCGTATCTGCTTGTCAACAGGCTCTGTGATGCCGTTCAAGTGATCAACAACATCCTGCAAAAAGTTCTTGTACTGACCTGCGCTGCGAAGATCACCCTGTGTCATAGTACTGTCATCTGAATTGCCATAAGCAGCATAATACTTTGCAATGATCGCTTGCAGCTTTTGCAAAGCTTGTTTGTACTCACGCCGAATATTTGATTCTATGCCCTGCTGACGATGCTCTGCAATTCTTCTGAGCTGTACCTGATACTCCCAAAGCTGCTGTGCTTCTGTCATAGATCAGCCCTCCGGTTCTTCTTCAGGCTTGTACAAGGAAACTATATCGCCTTCTTCTTCTGCAATAAGCTGCATAACATAACTTACATCATCAACAAAGCTATATGCATTTCCATAAACCAGCTGTTTGGGCAATCCTGATGCTATCATAGCCTTTGCTGCCTGTGCTTCACTCAGTGCATCAAGTGGAAAATTACGCTTGAACTCCATGACACATTGTTCCGGGATCATATGCACACCCAAACGATTCATGAAACTGTTAGATAGCAGCTGAAACATATACATCCCTGCTGCCTGCATTTTTGCTTGCAGCATACCGCATTTTGTTTCCAGTTGAGTAAGCTTGAATTTAAGACTTACGCCGCTGGCATTACCAAAAGTTTCATCGTTGATATTTGGCGTTTTGGAGCGCTGGTAAATATCATCACGCAGACGGTCAAGAAAGTTCTGCAAAAAGGTATCGTTGATGTCTTTCGTAAGAAAATACACATCTGCATTGTCTGTAGCAGCTGTCCACCTGATCGCACCGCTGCTTTGGCACTTTGCCATTTCTTCATCCGGAATCTGAATGTTCTTGAATACCATATACGCCTGTGCAAAACTCTCTATCTCATTGCTTGAATCGGATATTGCACGATCATAGGCATCAATAAGCGACAGTACCTTTTCCGCATCACCTGTAAGCTCCTCGTTGTTTGGGATCCCTTGCAGCGGACAGCCTCCGAACATATGCGGCTGCGGTTCATCTACCTGTGTTAGCTTATCGAAGGAACTCCCGGACAAATAGTAAATATGACTGCTGTCATAAAACTCAGCTTTACAAATCGTGGCACCGCTTAAATCTTCCGTCCGATAATATCGTACTGCAAACAACGGAGCTGAAATATCACAAGTTTCCGTAAGGAACGCTGCTTGATATGGCAGGATCGGCATCACTTTTTCCTTACCGCCGGGATCTTCCTTACCGCCGGGCTTGTCGATGTAAAACAGCCTCGCGCCATATCCGCATATCGCCGCATATTTTACGCACTGCATATCAACATCATACAGATTCGTATAAATGGCAAAATCGGTAAGTGCCTTACTGGCGCGCCTCGCCATTTCTTCACTGCCCGTCACCGCTTTGGATTCATCCGTTTGACTGTAGCTGTAGGCTATGGGCTTTCCGGCAAAATATCCGGTCTTGAAATCAACTATCTCAGAAAAGAAATCGGAATTTAGCTGATTGTTGATCGGTGCGCCCTGCTGTGGAAACCTCGGAACACGTCCAAAAATTGGTACTCCGTCATCAAGGCACTGGTATCTTTCACAGAGCTTGCGGTTATATGCTGAATTTGATTTATGCTTCCGAATGATCTTTGCGATAATGCCCGGAAGATTCAGTCGGGAATAATCACCCTGCACCGCCACATCTTTCAGTGTGGAAAGCTCTGCTGAAAAATCCGGATAGCACTCACATTTTCGCCTTGCAATATTTTTTCTTCGCCTCAATCTCTAAGCCTCCTTCCTGTTAAAATCTTATACCAGCTGTTGCTGTGCCGTGCTGGATCGGCTCTGATGCATACCGCAGTGCATCCATCAAATGATCGTTTCCGTCAACCGGCATATCTGTTGGATTTCCATGCTTGTCTGTATTCCAGCGGTAGTTACTGATTTCTTTGATGAAATTCTTGCAGCGATAGTCAACAATGATATCATAGCCTTGCAGCCATTGAATTCCGTACAATTTACTGCCGGGACCTTTTCGGGACGGCAATGCTCTGACACCCAATCGGCACAATTCAAGTATCTGCTGCGCTCCTGCACTGTCACAAGTGACATAGCCGTTTCCGATTCTCTTATTGACTTCCCGTGCCAACGTTTCCAGCGATATACCACCTTGATAGAATTCCTCAAAGACATAGATCTTCTTCTGTCCCGGTTCAAAATCAAAACGGATCAGAGCGTTCGGGTCTGTAACACCGAAGTCTAATCCGTTGTAGATATTTGCAAAGCGCGGTATCATATCTGTGAGATCAGCAGTTTCAAAATTGTGAAAAATAACTCCCTTAGTTACGCCCCAGCCGCCTAAACCGGCAACTTTGTAACGCTCTGGACGGTTACGTTTCATGTCCTCAAAGGTTTTCAGGTCATCTTCTCCCAGCCATTCATTGCAAAGGTAATTTGTAGTCTTTGCAAGGATATCCGGTGAAGAAACATCAAAGAAGCGGCGTTTCAGCCAGTGCTGTTCATTCCACGGATTGAATGTGATCACCCATTGTTTGAACAATCCCGACGGCAATTCACCTCGGATAGATTCATCAAGCGTATTGAAATCGTCTTCATTCATGATCTCATATGCTTCCTCGATCCAACCCCAACAGAGCACGCCGACATCTACTGTGATAGATGTAATTTTCAGCGGATCATCAAGTCCTCTGAAATAGATCTTCTGTCCGGTCGGTTTATACGTCATCTCAAGCGGAGATTCCTTGATGCTCCACCACTTATCTACCTGCAAACGATGTATCGCCCATTTCAGTTCAGCAAAACAAGAATCTTTCAGTGTGCGATAAGTTTTACGCACAACCAAAAGATTCGCCTCAGGATATTTCATGATATTGTAAATACATCGTAGTGCCGTTGTTTTGGATTTCTTTGATGCACGGCTGCCTTTACAGACATTGTATCTGCCTTTGAAATTCCAGAAATCCTTATAGCCCTTGCCGATTATGTCTGGCAGATAAATATTTGTTTTATTCTTCAAGCTGATCTCCTCCTGATAGAACTACTGGGGTTGCGCCGTCAACATTGGTATCTGTTTTGGTAGTATAGCCATAATGTGACATCCATAACCCGGCAAGCTGTGACGGTACCATTTGAAGTTCGAACTTCTTACGGGCATCGACTTCGCACTCTTCTTTCATGCGCGTAACCATGTCCGAAAACCTCTTGTCTTCTGCATATATCTCATAAAAAGTTGATCGAGAAATCCCAGAAAATACACAGAATCCCTCGATCGTATATGTGACGCTGCGTCTCAGTTCTTTACTGACAAACTCAGAATTCTTTGAACTGAAATCATGGGTAAGAACCATCTGATTATCACAATCCGCTTTATATGCTTTCCATGCTTCTTCTAACTGTTTGACTGTTTTAAATTTTCTTGGTCTGCCCATGATCTCACCTCCCATAATTTAAAAACCGGCAGGAATACCCTACCGGTTTACAGTTTTCTATGATATTATTATAGCATATGATTACTGTGCCAAACAAGGGCAGATTTCATATATTTTGTAAATATCTAAGAGCCTTATCATGTAATCGTTTTGATGTTCGCTCAGATATTGTTTCTTTTCCATATATTTCACCAATTTGCTGATTTACTTTGTTCCACCTAAGTCCATCAATATATCTATATCGCATAAGCAATCTAAGTTCAAGCGGCATAGAATAAATAGCTCTTTCAATAGCGATCTGAGTTTTCATAAGTTCATTCTTTTCTGCTTCGTACAGCTGCGAAAGTTCTTCCAGTTGTTCTATGTACCTCTGCTGAGATGACATAGGTTCATCCCTGCCTTTGGGCATATCTGAATAGCGTATGCCTTTAGGACTTTGTGCATCAGCCTTTAAATTAGCAATTCGCTTCTCAATATCTCTCAGCATTGCTTTGATATTTTTATATGCGAGAAGTTCTGTTTTAGTCATTTGATTTTTCCTCCATTCTTCGCTGTAGAAGCTACTGTGATCGCTCCTACATTTATTGTTTTTTCGCTGCATAGTGAGGGTTTATGTGACTGAATGCGCATCATCTTTCGTTATAATTCAGCTATATTGTGATATAATATAACTTTGAAAGTGAGGATTTATGAATGAACAAAAGATGTTTGATAATCGTTGATATGCAGATTGGATTTATAAATAAATATACTGTTTCACTTCCAGAAAAGATTGCTCAGTTCATAAAAAATCATCCATCTATAGACAGTGTTATTGCAACACGATATTGTAATACTACAGAAACTGCGTGTTATAAGCTCGGTAATTGGAAGGAATGCATGAAAGGCACGTCTGACGCTGACCTGCCGCCTCAAATTATTCCTTATGTTCAAAGAGTCTTTGACAAAAGTACATTTTCCGGATTCACAACTGAATTAAAAGAATTTTTGAATCAAAACGCTTTTGATAAGATTTATTTTTGTGGCGTCAATACTGATTGCTGTGTACTTGCTACTATTTTTTCATGCTACGATAGTGTACAGGATTGCACTGTGATCGGTGATCTATGCGCTTCTACTCTGGGTGATCAAAAACATTATAATGCACTTGAATTAATGCGAGATAATATAACTTCTAAGAGAGTTATTAACTCATGGGAGATTGTAGATTAGATTTTCATTCCCTCATACGGTTCAGGCAGCGGCATCCAAGCATTTACTTCTATCATAGCTTTAGTGTTCCACATCTTTTCTTGCGGAAAATATGAAAGTATTCGCACAAAATTGCGCCCCCATTGTCCTTCTATAACATTCCATTCCCGACAAGTAACAAAGGCAAAAGATTTCATTTGCAGAACCATTTGGCAATCTCTCAGCCACTGGAATCCAGTTATTTTCCATTATTGATCAGTCCTTTCGCTTCATCTTCATATTCCCAGTCAAAATTAGCATCATATCCTAATACAAATCGCTGTTTATATTTCAGATTATGTATTTCCTCCACCGCCGATTTAAGCAGGCGTTTCAGATCTGAGTTTTCCTGATGAAGATGTTTTAATTCCTCAAGCTTTTGAAAAATCTCTTCATCACTGATGCTCAATACTTCTACTTCAACCATTTTCAGCACCTCCTATCCAGACAACACTACAAGTAAAAATACAAGCATTGACACAATATTACCAACAACGCTGCCTAAAAGAAATCCATAAGTAAAATGCAATAGGTAATTTGTACGCTTACCATCGTTTTTTCTTTTCCCTCTAAACAAAATCTCACGATTCATTTTTAATCAAGTCCTTTCACTTCATCTGGAAATTTCATAAAACACAACCAATGTGTACTATTATTGCGGCCGCTTCGATTGCCAAAGAGTGGAGACACTGGACAAAGAGAAAGGATTTCTTTTAGCGGTATTTGCACCTCACTCCACTTGAAAATCAGCACTCCATAAATATCTAATATACGGAAACATTCTTCAAAACCTTTTTTAATCACAGTATGCCATTCTTTTTCAAGCTTTCCATATTTTAGTGATAGCCATGATTTATCGCCGACTTGCACTAAATGTGGCGGATCAAATACAACAAGTTTAAATTGTCCATCTTTAAACGGCAAATCAGTAAAATCACATACTGTATCTGGATTAACTTCAAAATAACGACCTGGATAAAATTCATGCTTCTCTATTTTTCGGTTATCGCAAAATTCAACGTTTTGATTTTGCTTGTCAAACCAAAACATACGTCCTCCACAACAAACATCAATTATGAATTTGTTCATTTTCATCACTCCAATCTATAGCTTGTCCGCAGTCTTTGCAATATCTATCATGAATAAATACTCTATTTGGGCGATCACCAAGCTTGTCTATCTCACCTTTACAAACAGGGCATATACCCAATTTTACAACAGGTGCACATACATCAAGCGGCTTTTTCGGTATCTGCTTTTCAAGAGCTTTTGTTGCCATATCAAGGCTCTTTTTCAGATTCTGATTATCAAATATTCGAATAAGTTCAAGGTACTTTATTGCCTTTTCAATCTCGTTCATTCCAATTCCTCCAAATCCATCTTAGCGCCGCAATTTCCGCAATATTTGGTCTTGTTATTAAGGATCGCATTACATTCTGAACATCGAAAACCAAAGTGCATATCTCCATGCTCTTCAATATCGCTTTCAGCTCTATATGCAACCATTTTGTTACTCCACTTCCCATGCCGTACTGGCTCGGCTTCGATAGTAGGTACATCTTTTGGAACAACATAAAAATCATTTAGCAACTCCTCAATATGTTCACCAGTCCACACTGAAGATATATTGTTATCAATGGAATTAATATACCAATCTTCAAGCGTTTGATAGTCATATGCATTTTCACAGTTTATGTATTCAGTCATTTTAAAAATCCTCCAATCCAGAAAGCACCCTAAATAAACCATAGCATACAGGACAGCCACTGATTCTGATTTTGTCCGAATATCTCTGAACCTGACGCAACATACTTGACTGCTCTGTATATATCCGATGCCAGAGATCAAGCTCTTTGTACTGCCTTATGACCTGTGTTTTTTCATTTTTTGCCTGAGAAGTTTCTACTGTACCTGTACGCCATGCTGCATATACAGCACGAAGAGATAAAAATAGAAATATCTCAGGCGGCGTGAGCTTATCAGGCATAGGCGCATTCCTACTTGCAAGCACCTCTATGTCTTCGATTTTCATAATTGCAGATACCTCTCTATCTCTTGTACAGCATCTTCCCAGCCATAGCATACACTGCATAAATATCCCTGCAATGTAAGCTCATTTACCCACCACTTCTGCTGATCAGAAGTACGTCCATTCTCTGTTTTCATCTCTATGTATAACCCATGATACTCGCCTCTTGCAACAGGAAGTTCAAGGTCCGGTACGCCAGATCTTACTCCCATACGTTTAAGCTTCATGCCCTGTCCCGGCGCACATTTTCTTTCATTTGGAATATGATACAATAGCTTCAGCACGGGATATTTTTTTCTTATACTCGCCTGCTGTGACCATTTTATCACAGCCATCTGATGCTGATCCTCTGTCATGATGTCATTCCTCCCATAATACGATTAAGAATCTGAGATGCCTGAAACTTAGTCAGTCTCTCATAGTCGATTTCTTCCTTACGGCATCTGCGCCGTATAAGCTTTTTTTGTGCATCGCTGGCAGGATCACTTCCCCAGCGTTTTACTGCTGATAGATCCCATATGTAACGCTGATCAGGATAACATTCCAGAAGTTCTTTGTAAACCGTATCTATTGCCTGCTGCATAGTCATATACTGATCGCCATATGTAGTATTACCAAGCTCATCTTGACAAGGTATTCTAAGACTTTGACGCTTTTCAAGACTGCATATCAAACTACCATCCGGCATACGAAAGAAATTTATGTCTCTCATATCTATCTGTTGCTGTTTTGCCCATAGACTAACTATCTCACTATTCCTTATCCAGCTTTGTACACAATCGCTTGCATGCTCAGCCTTCATAGGCAATTCAAAAAGCATTCCCTCTACTTCCTGTTGCTTTTTTTCAGGAATTGAAGCCATGTCAATTCCGAGAAGTGTAGGAGCTGTGCAAAGACGTTTCTTTCCTGTAATACCTACACAGTCTATAAGTGTAAGCTTTTCCTTTTCAGGGTGAAGTCTCAGACCTCTCCCAACCATCTGCGCATACAAGCTGTCAGACTGTGTAGGACGTGCTGCTATGATCGTTTCTACAAGAGGCATATCCGTTCCCTCTGTGAAAACCATACAGTTTACTATGCATGGAATTTCTCTTTCAGTAAACCTGCGTATAATATCGCTTCTGTTTTTTGTTTTACCCGTAACTACTACAGCACCTGGTATCTTTTCAGCAATGCGCTGTGCATGATCTATACTTGCTGCAAAGATAAGAGTAGCATCTTTTGCATACCTGCGATATGCTTCTGCAATGGCGTCTTCAGTACCTGCCATAGCCTGTGCAAGTTCACCAGGTGCATAATCACCATGACGTGTCTGTACCTGACTGAGATCATAGCCTATATCAATACGGCGACAGAATATATCACATAGATAGCCATTCTTTATACCCCAAAGCAAGTTTCTCTGAAAGACGATCTCATCAAATATATCACATAATTTTGCTTTATCAGACCGATTAGGTGTTGCTGTAAAGCCTATGACCTTTTCCGGTTTGAAGTATTCAAGTACCTTACGGTACGTTTTAGCAGCCGCATGATGTGCTTCATCAACAATTATGGTATGAAATCTGTATGGATCAAACTTTTCCAGACGATGCACGATACTCTGAACTGAAGCTGATACGACCTCATCATCAGGAGACGAACGCTTATCCGCCATCTCTACTCCTGTTTTACAGGAGTAATATTTCAGCGGCTGACGTACAAGCTCCTCACGGTGAGACAGCAGCAAAACATCACCATGACGTGGAAGACTTGCAAATGTTACAGTCTTGCCCAACCCCGTTGCCATCTGTACAAGATACCGCCCACGAGGCAGCTCTTCCAATTTATTTATACATTCTTGTTGATAGTCTCTTAGTTCCATTTGTATTTCCTTTCTTTGTGGGACGTGTGGTACGCTGTGGTGCATCCGTCCCACAAAAATAATCACGCAATTTCGTACAAAAATGTGTGTTGTGGGACTGTGGGACAAATTCGTACATTTTTTCTCGGAACATTTCTATATAATTTCATACAGAAACAGGAACAAAAACATAGTATATTTAAGGCTTGGTATATATACAAGGAAAATGTCCCACAGTCCCACACGCCCGAAATTGTGCCGATTTTTGTATATATCTTGTCCCACACATCGTCCCACACATAGCAGTGCATTCAATTATAGCAGCTGACATTCAAATGTGTCTGCCGTTTCTGAGCCGCCATATTCAGGAAGGCGCATTACCACGCATTCCGTATTGACTCCATGTATACGCTTACCTCTTGTGAAATTTCTGCCACGTGTAAGTATCAACCCCCTGGTTTTTAGCCATGACAGTAATGCACGAGGATCAAAACCGCTTTCCTGTGCAGCTTTTCTGAATACGCCGCTGTTGATGTATGCCCAGCCATTGTCAAGAATGCCGTAAATTTCACCACCCGGATTTTCCAGCGCAAAACGATTTGCATTCATAGCGACCCAGTCACACATATGACGGTATCCACGCTCACCAGCTGAAACACTCGCCTTGGTTTGCAGAAAATCTCCTATCTCATCCTCTGTCAGATGTCTGTCGGTGTGAAAGATAAGCTCGTCCGCCAGTTCATCAGCTGTTAGTATAAGTGCTGCTGCCATTGCCTGCTTTTCTGTAGTGTCACGTGTCGAAAGCATTCTGAAGTGCCTTGCATACATCGCTTTTGCCTTTGAGATAAGCTCATGAGTAAGATGCTCCACAAAGAACTTTCCAGCGTGTCCAAAGTTTTGTTTTATCGATGCAGAAACTGACATACCGTCAGAGACTACAGTTTTCGATGCACAGCATTCAATATCAATAACACGGTTAGCCGCACCTGCACCTGCGCCTGCCTGAATGATAGGCGATTCACCGGTAGTCAGAATGCATAAAGACCATGTAGGTGTACGGTCAATGCCTCCTGCACGGTTTCCTCTGCCTCTTCCTACGCCTTGTGCAAGCTGGTAAACATCAAACTTTGAGTTGCCGTGACTGTCCTTGGAAAGCTGCAGCTCGTCAATGCAAAGCGGTATATTATTGAGAAATCCTGCTGTTCGCTCATGAGAGACCTGAGTTGCATTGAAAGTCTGCACATATCTGCCTATAGCCGGATCGCCCCAGACGCTTGCTGCCAACATCAGACCTACAGTCTTACCAGTGCCAGACTCCACGCCCCAGAGATGTACAAAAAAAGGCAATGCGCCTACACGGCTTACAAGTACACTTGCAAATGACGATGCAAGAAGTATCTGTGCCGTCTTACTATGATTACGACAGTCTATAGCAGTTTTCTTCCACTGATCAAAATCACCTTCGCAACGAATGGCATTGTATATCTCCTTGTAATTTGATTCACCGTCAAAGATCAGATCAGCGTGATAAGGTGAAAAAATGCCGTCATCTCCTACATAACCCAATCTGCCTACGCTTGAATGTTCAGGCAGAACATCGTAATTACGATTTTCTATATCGCATATATATCTAACCAACATTTTGGCATTTTCAGATGTAACAGCAATACCAACAGCAGCAAGCTGTACAATTTTACTTGCTACAAAAAGTACATCCTTACCAAAAATCACAGACCTCCATCGACCGCCTTTGCTATAGGAGATTTTAAGCTTTTCCTCTCCGGTATCGATATTTACAAGACGTTCAGTAGGCATTATAGGGTGACAGCAAGCTATGTCGGTACTATATCCGGTGCTTTTCTGCACACCGTTTTCATCGCATTGCCAGTCTCCGCAATCAAGCTCTATTGGCTGATCAGGGAATAATGTAGGGTTTGATATATTCAGATTGACATTTCTGTCTGCTATGCGCTGAGTCCTTTCATACTCTTTATACATCTTCAAAAATCCAGAAAAGCCTACAGCTTTTGCATTTGCAGAAAGCTGCTGGATTCGCTGCTGTCTGAAGAACGGCACCTCTATCTCAGCTACTTCTCTATACGGTTCAGTACTTTCCAGAAAATCAGCCTTTGTATACACAAGGTGAATATTAAGCTTTTTTTCTTCAATATGGTCAGAAAGTCCCTCAAGCATAATTCGGAAACAGCGTTCAAAAACATCACGTCTGCCTTTTTCAATAGCATTTTCACGAAGCACTGCGATCTGATTATTGATAGAGTCAGAAGCTGTACCTCCATGCAGGACCATGTCTGAAAGCACATCTATCACTGCCTTTGGGTCCTCATAACGTATATCTGCCAGTTGCTCCTTTGTGATCTCCATAAAAATCGCCTCCTACAAATAAATCCGAGTTGCAAAAACTTGAATTATTTTCTTCAAGTTTCATTGAAATTTTACATTAGAAAGGTGTTTTATCATCACTAAGGATATCTTCATATTCATCAAGCGAATATATATCATTCGATGCCTGCGCAGAAGCTGTCTCTACGACAGATACCATTGGAAGTACAAATTCGCAGATAAGCTCTTTTGCAGTATGCTCTTCACCGTCCCTGCCTGTGTATTTTCTTGTTTCGACCTTGCCGATACAGAGGACAGCATCACTTTTTTTCAGATTTTTCGCTGCCCGTGCCACCGAATGCCAGCATACACAGTTGCACCATACGGCAATTGGCTTTGCATTATCCGTTGCATCCGGGTTAGGCTTTTCTCCGACTTTTACCGAAAATTTTGTCAAACTGCTTCCATTTTGTCCTACTGTTTTATACTCTGCGTCTCTTGGCAGTGTGCCGCAAACCATAACGCTTCCATCACTGAGTTTAGTTTGCATTTTTATCATCCTCAAGTTTATCATTTATAGATCTTGTTTTTTTATCATCACTCATATGATCAAACCAGTCGCTGATCTTGCTGCTGCCGTCTTTTATACTATTATATATGGTGAGGTGTTCTACCAATTCTTCTATAGTCATTTTCGAAATATCATGCCCCATGCGTTTTTCCAGTGTCTCACGGCGTACGCTGATCTTCTCAAATGCCGCAATCATCTTCCGTATGCGGTCCTCAAGCGGAATATCAGAAGATCCGGCAAGAGTTTCACGGCACTTTGCAAGTGCTGCTTCTATCAGATCAGGCGGCAGGATCGCAAGGATCCTCGCACGCAGCCGACGCCCTGCCATGTTGGCGCTGTTCTCATAAATATCACGCTGCTCCGTAAGTTTCTTCACGCCTTTTTTGGTGTCCATTACATGATGCACAACAAACTGCTGACTGGACATAACGTTTGTTTCCATATCCCAGCAGTACGCCATCATCTCCGACTCGCCCTCTTTCTGAGACAGTTCCTTGACGCCGAAATCTACGTTGCCCCAGCATCTTGCAGCTTCTTCAGCAAGACGGATAGACGGACCTGTGATATTATTTCCGCTTCTTGGATATGAATAGATAGCTTTTTCCGCAAGACTCTGCCTTGAACAAGCCTTCATAAGCTTTTCAAATGCTGCAAACTCGTCACGTGGAAATCTTTTCGCAATGACAAGCTTGCCCTGTGCTTCTGCCACAGCCTTATTTGATTCGATCTCAACAACGCCTTGATTGATGTTTTCACTTTTCTTAGCAGTTCCAAATGGATTCTGCATGATCTCATATTCTGCCATAATATATACTCCTTTATTAAATCATTTCTCTTGCCGCCCATTTTGGCAGGCTCAAAGGCTGAACACTCTCTTCATATCCATGATACATTCCTGTATGTATGCATTCTGAAAGAATGTCAAGATCGGAACGAGCTTCTCTTTCGCCAAGAGAAAGCATCAGATCATCTGCATAGTATACAGCAACAGCGTAAGGCGGCTCTTTCTCAACGGCGATAAATACAAAATCGTCCGCATCAGAAATTCTGCATTGTTTAAGTCCTTGCAAATACCAGTATGCCTGAACATGATAGCGATAGTTATATGCAGCCTTTTCAAAAGCTTCCAGAGACGCATTTTGTGTTGTTTTAACGTCTACACAAAAACCGTTGCGCAAATAATCCGGACGGCATTTACACTCAAGCCCTGTACGAATATCAGTCCAAAAATGCGAAGTTTCAGCTTTGCCGCCCGATAAAAGCGCACGTGCAGTTTTATGGTGACTTATAGCTTCGGCGATATTTTCAGCCAAAGTAATCATATCTTTCGGAACGATAATTTTTCCCACTGCTTCCTGCTCAAATGCTGCATACTCCTCCTTACCGGCTTTAGTTCGGCGATCTATAGCAGGTGCTGCTATGTATTCTTCGGAAAAAGTTTCAGGCTCAAGCACCATCTTATGTACTACTGAACCTGCAAGCATCGCCGAGGTATTCTGATGCTGGGAATTTTCTTTTCGATAAAGATAGTGCATTGGAGATCGATGAACTGCATCAAGATCCGATTTCGATATAGCATGATGTGCGTGATATTCTGCATTGGTCATTCTTTTTTCTTCCATATGCTTGACTTTCCTTTCTGTATATGATATAATAAGGTTGTTAATTTTTTCATGTTCCCTCGTTACTGACTGCTATCGGTGCGGGGGTTTTTATTTGTCTTACAATTGTACATATTGCAACAGTTGCTATTGTGCTTATCATATTTTTCAGTCCTTTCATTCCAGATGCATTTCCTGCTTTACATAAAGTTTTTGCAGCCTTGTACAGTACTTATCTTTTTTTATCTCAGAAATCACATCTTTGATAGATATGCCGTTTCTAAGCATATCGCTTACCCTGTACCGCAGATTGTCCATGTTAGCGTAATAACCTCTACATTGAGCTTCTTTTTCTTCATGATTCACTTTTTCTTCTCCTTACCGCTCTTTTTTCGAACCGTGAATATCCTTGAAATCCCTGCATGGGTACTCTCTTGATCGCTCCCAACAGTAACAGCGGTTTATGCAGGATTTGCAAGTTTTTATATCCTTCATTTTAAACGTCCTTTGTTTTATCATTTGTCGTAATAGATAGTCGCTCCGAAAAGTTCAGGATGTTCATAAATCATCTTCATATCACGAGGACTATGTTCGAGAAACTCCTTAACATTTTTGCATAATGTAGCTGCCATTTCTTTCTTTTTTGCTGCCCATTCTTCAGGTGGAAGTTCATCAGTACGGACCCTTGATCCATCAGGCATCAAAACAGAGCTGAATGACGTCAGCGGTATTTCTTTCCTTCTTGCCATATATATCACCCCCCCTTATATTTATAATCGCTTATGTGCTTGTTTCATTCTGCTTTTAATTTTGCCCTTCCGGGCAATGGTGGGACAGGCAGGAATTGAACCTGCCGTCCATAGACTGCTTTTAAAGTCCATGCTCTACCGTCTTGCTGTCCCATGTTGCAGCCATAGAACCGTTATGGCTGCATATTCTACTACAAAATAGGATGTGTGCCTGAATCAGGCTGGGTCTGGATTCGCTCCAGACGGGCGGTTAAATTGTTTCATACTTTTCAGTAGTTGGATTCCACTTTTCAATTTTTGTGTCTTTGTACACTGATTCTAACCAATCAGAATCCACGTAAGCATTAAGTATAGCTTTATATTGCTCATAGGCGGACTTAAAATCGTTGAATCTATACACAATGGTACGCCCACCTTTTCTTGTTGATATTACGATATATCTTTCCATTTTTATATTCCTTTCTGATTTTCTGAATAATCAGAATCTTTACGACTTGAGATGACAGGAATAAGTTCCTGCTCATCTGAATATGGTTTTCTTTTCACCTCTCGCTGACATTGCAATAAATACAAAAGGTCAGCGATTTTTTTGTGTTGCCTTTAACTGTAATGTCCATAACGATTACCTCCTTTCGATTTATTCAGCCTTGTCCCGACTTGTTTCGTCCTGAAATATCATCAAATATTTTTAATTATAATCGGGTTTCCAATTATGAAATTCAATACCACAATAACACCCATTAACAACGAAATACCAACTGCTGCTCCATAGATAAATGTGCGTGATCTTCTTTTTTCATGGAATGAAGCACAAAGAAAGAATACAACGCTCAAAATCGTTCCCAACAATAATAGAATTTCATTCTTCATTT
>CAMWPG010000029.1 GCA_947176075.1 uncultured Ruminococcus sp.
TGAACGACAAATTTATTTGGCGTTTGCTATTTGCCGATACGCACGTAGTAAGCGCAAGCGAGCTAATGTGCGAGGCATTTAAATATTTTATTATAGTAAACGTCAATTTATTTTTGACGTTTACTATAACTACTTTTGAGTATAACAGATATACATAAAAAAGTCAAGGATATTTTCTCCACATTTCTTAAAAATGAATTTGTTAAAACAGCTTCTCAATAAAATACTTGCAAATAATCAAATATTGTGATATACTATTATTTATAAAGTAAATATTAAGAAAGGATTTGACCATATGATCTGTCCTGAATGCGGACATAAAATTGAAGACGGCAGTAAAATATGTCTTTCCTGCGGCTGTAAAAGCTTTTCAGAAGATGTTTTTAATTGGAGCGAGCTTCCTCCTATGCCTGTTTTTAATAAGCTGAATTCTGACAATTCACAAGAAGAAGAGGAAACCGTAAACAGCTTTTTCAGTAAACGAATCAAAGGAAATATTCTTCGAGTATTTACTGTCTTTATAGAAATATGTATTCTGGCAGGCGTTATTTCTGGAATATATGTATGGAAGATAAAAAATACATCAAACACTGTTCCCGATGCGCAAAACATTGTATATTCTTCTGAGGACATAGTAATGATGCTTGTAAGAAACAGAGACAAGTGGCTGTTCGAAACGCCTGTAGACGGGAGCAGTGCCTGTTGTTTTATTGACATGGATTTTGACGGAAGTCCCGAGCTTATAAGCATATCTTATGACGATAGATCCGTAGTTACAAAAATAGCTGCATTTCGAATACGCAGCTGTGCTTTAGAGAATATATCAGTAAACTACGATGAGAGCAGCGGCTTTTTTGATATAAAGAATAATCTTTCTCTCTGCTATGCTCCTGATACTAAAGAGATGCTTTATATTTCTACTGATTATTCGCAAATTAAAAATCAAATCACAACTACTCTTGGCTGTTTCTATCTGCATGAGAATCAGATATTCAAAGAATATTTTTTCAGCGAAACACTGTCTGATAATAAGTACAGCTATAATTACTATGACAAAGAACAAAGCATTCATGCTATTACAAAACAGGAGTTTTTTAAATATCAAAAAGATCTTGCAGCAAGGCTTACAGATCTTAAACTGAAGTACGAATGGATATCAGGAAGCAGACTTGAAGATATTTCTTCACAAAAGCTTGCTGCTCTTCTTCTCAGAAGCTATGACAGCTTTAGTTATGATTCTTCGGGTCTTGCACTCCAATAAATATAGTATAGTTTGTTTAAATTAATTAAAATATAGGAGAGAAATCATCATGAAACATGAAAATATGGTTAGAAGATATATTTTATTGCTCATTGGTCTTATCATCAACGGACTGGGAGTGGCTCTGATTACAAAAGCAAATCTTGGCACATCGCCTATATCCAGTATACCTTATGTACTTAGTCTTAGTTTTAAGCCTACTATTGGCATGTTTACAATGATATTCAATTTGCTGCTTGTAGCCGCACAGATCTGCATTCTCAGAAAAAAATTTCCTCTTGCAGATCTTTTACAGATTCCTGTAACATTCCTTTTTTCATTATTTATAGATATATTTATGCTGCTGCTCGAAAAAATAGATCCTGCATCTTATCCTGAAAAGCTTATATGGCTTTTGGTCGGCTGTGTTGTTCTTGGATTCGGAGTATATACTGAGGTGGCAGCCAATGTGGTAATGCTGCCCGGAGAAGCATTTGTTCGTGCAGTAACAACAATAACATCTATAGATTTTGGCAGAATGAAGGTTATATTTGATGTCTCATGTACGGCAATTGCTGCACTTATTGGATTTATTATTTCAGGTGGACTAATAGGAGTAAGAGAAGGTACTCTTATAGCAGCATTGTTTCTTGGAACATTTGTCAGATTTTGCCGAAAACTACTGTTGCCGCTTGAAGCAAAGCTTCTTGCGCAAAATTACAGCGCAGATCATACACAAGGAGAAAACAATATATGAATATAAACGAAAAAATTGCAGAAGAACTTAAATTAAGACCTGAACAGGTATACCGCACGGTGGAATTGCTGGACGACGGAAAGACCATTCCCTTTATTGCACGATATAGAAAGGAAGTAACTGGTTCTCTTGACGATCAGATACTGCGTGAACTTGATACAAGACTTCAATATCTGAGAAAGCTTGAAGCCCGTAAGGAAGAGATAATCACCGCAATAGATGGTCAGGGAAAATTGACAAAAGAACTTCAGGAGAAGATACAAAGTGCAGAAACTCTGGTGGAAGCCGAGGACTTGTACCTTCCATACCGTCCTAAAAGAAAGACAAGAGCATCTGCTGCAATTGCAAAAGGACTTGAACCTCTTGCACGTATTATAATGGAGCAGAAAAATGATATCGTTCCTGAAAAAGAAGCCTCAGCTTTTTTAAATGAAGAACTGTCTGTAATCACTCTTGAAGATGCTCTCAATGGAGCGATGGATATTTTAGCAGAAGAAATGGCGAATAATGCCGATCTTCGTAAGCAAATGAGAAAATTTACGCAGCTTTCCGGAACTATTTATTCAAAGGCGACAGATACTGAGGCTGAAACACCTTACCAGATGTATTATGATTACAGCGAACCTGTTGAAAAGCTTGTTGGACACAGAATACTTGCCCTTGACAGAGGTGAACGTGAAGGTGCTCTTAAAGTAAGCGTTTCACTTCCTGAGGGAAAAGGCGAGGCTGTTATGATACGCAAATTTGTAAAGAATAACAGTCCGTGCGGAATGCTTGTTAAAGCCGCCGCTGAGGATTCATTCACAAGATTGCTTTTTCCGGCGATCGAGCGTGAGGTAAGACGTGAGCTTACAGAAACAGCAGCAGTTGCTGCTATAAAAGTTTTTGCTTCAAATCTCAGACAATTGCTTATGGGTGCTCCGCTCAAAAACAGAACAGTTTTAGGAGTCGACCCGGGTTATCGTACAGGCTGTAAGCTGGCTGTTGTTGACCCGACAGGTAAGGTTTTGGATACAGGAGTAGCGTACATAACTATAGGCGAAGGCACAAAAATGCAGCAGGGCAGAGAAACTATCCTCAGAATGATAAAAAAATACAATATAACTGCTGTTTCTATAGGCAACGGAACTGCCTCACGAGAAGCTGAAGCTGTTGTTGCTGATATACTGAAAAGTGTTCCTTTTGAAGCTGCATATATGGTGGTATCAGAAGCGGGAGCTTCTGTTTATTCAGCGTCTAAGCTTGCAGCCGAGGAATTTCCTGAATATGATGTATCACTCAGAAGTGCTGTTTCTATTGCAAGACGTTTGCAAGATCCTCTGGCAGAACTTGTAAAAATCGATCCACAAGCTATAGGTGTGGGTCAGTATCAGCATGATATGCCCAAAAATGAACTTAAAGCCGCACTTGACGGTGTAGTAGAGGATTGTGTGAATCATGTCGGAGTTGATTTGAATACAGCATCATTCTCGCTGCTTTCTCATATTGCAGGTATCAATCAAACCATTGCAAAAAACATTGTAACATACAGAAGTGAAAACGGTGCTTTTACAGACAGAAAACAACTAAAAAAGGTTTCTAAACTCGGACCTAAAGCATTTGAACAGTGCGCAGGCTTTTTAAGAGTACCGGGAGCGAAAAATCCGCTTGACAATACCGCTGTACACCCTGAAAGCTACGATGCCGCTAAAAAGATCATGGAGCAGTGCGGATTTACTCTTTCTGATTTGTCCGGAAAAATACTGGCTGATATTCCTAAACTGGCAGAAGAGCATGGAATAAGCACTATTGCTGAACATGCAGGAGTGGGAATTCCAACTGTAAATGACATTATAAAGGAACTGGCAAAACCGGGACGTGACCCTCGTGACGAACTTCCGCCGCCTCTTATGAGAAGCGGTGATATAATGGAAATGAAAGACTTAAAGCCCGGCATGGAGCTTATCGGAACTGTTCGTAATGTAATAGATTTCGGATGCTTTGTAGATATAGGCGTTCATGAGGATGGTCTTGTACATATATCCCAGCTTTCAAACCGACGTGTAAAACATCCTCTTGATGTTGTAAAGGTTGGAGATGTTGTAAAGGTTCGTGTGCTGGATGTTGATATAAAAAGAAAACGTATCGCACTTACTATGCGATCGGATTCATCGAATAGCAGAAAATAGAGGTGCTATATGAAGTTTAAAAAAATTATATCATCATTTTTATCAGGAGCTATGATGCTGAACTTGTTTTATTCGTCAGAGGTTAATGCAGAAAGCTCCTCCCCTCTTCTTGCAGGTAAGGTCATTAATACTGGATTCTCTGTAAGCGATAATATTTTAGAGAATACATACAATACATACGGTTCTCCTATATACTCATATATAAATGAAAATGACGATGGAAGCATTTCAAAAATAGAGTATGCAGAAAGTACAAACAGCTTAAACATAGAGAACTATTCGCAGATGTTTGATCTTATAGAAAGTAGATCCATAAATTGCGAATTGCCTATCTTTGGCGGATTTTACAGCGGAGAAAATTTCAATTATCTTGTATTTGGACAATCTAACGAAAACGAAAGTAATAATACTGAGGTAATGCGTGTAGTTAAATACAGCAAAGACTGGAAGCGATTGGCTTCATTCTCTGCTTATGGTGCTAATACAAAGATACCTTTTGGCTTTGGTTCTCTTAGAATGATCGAGGTAAATGGTCTTTTATATATTTATACCTGCCATGTAATGTATAAAAGCAATGATGGATATAATCATCAGTCTAATATGACATTTGTTGTAAATACAGATACTATGACGGAAAAGCAATCATATTATGGCATAACGAATATATCAGAAGGATATGTCAGCCATTCGTTCAATCAGTTCATACAAACAAATGGAAATTCAATATTCAGAGTCGATCATGGAGACGCATATCCAAGAGGTGTTTCAATAACAAAATGCAGCGCAGCAGGAGATATAACAAATGTTACTTACACAATTGCACTGAAATTCGGCGGAAACACCGGCGACAATTATACAGGCACAACTGTAGGCGGATTTGAATTGTCCTATTCTAATTGTATTATTGTAGGAACGTCAACCGAGCATAGCAGCGGATCTGATTTTTATAATAAAACTCAATCAAATATTTTCTTATCGGTAACAGACCAGAACTTATCTAATACTAAAAATATATGGATCACAGATTATTCAGAAGGAAGCGGAATTGTAATTGGAACTCCGCAGCTTGTAAAATACGACAATGAAAAATTTCTTATAATGTGGCAGGAAGCTGCCAATGAATCGTACGATATATATACTAAAATGCTTATAGTAGATGGCAATGGAAATAAATTGACAGATATAGTAACATCAAATGCCCCGCTGTCAGATTGTCAACCTATCCTTGCTTCTGACGGCAATATAAAATGGTATGTATCAGATTCAGAAGTGATTTTAACACTTGAATTAGATCCATATGCTTTGGAAGAATGTATAAAAAATTCGATCGAAACAAAGTTTGATCTTATTCCGGGTGATGTAAATAACAACGGAAAAATCGAGATATCCGACGCTACAGATGTTCTGACAATATATGGAAAGACGGCTGTTGGACTTGATGCTGATGATTTCACAGAGGCTCAGAAAAAAGCCGCCGATATAAACAATGACGGCAAAATAGATATAACTGATGCCACCTTGATATTAACAATTTATTCAAACAGCGCAGTCGGACTTTGATCTACTGCCAAAAAAGCACGATTTTTTACAAAATCGTGCTTTTCCATGTTGTGTTCGCAATATTTATTGACATTTTACTGCAAAAATGATAAAATCATAGTACAGATATTTTATAATTTATAGGAAGGTTATTATTATGAAGATGAAACAAATTTTAGCAGCAGCTGTTGCCTGTGCTATGAGTATTACAGGTGTGATATCTGCATCAATGGCAGAGACTTCTGCTCAGGCGCTTGAATCTGTACAGGAGAATCAGCAAATTCAGGGATATCAGTATGGTGATTTAAGTTATTCTTTAAATGATGGTAAAATTGTAATTTTTAAATGTGATAAATCTGCTACATCTGTTGATATTCCATCTGAGATTGATGGATCGCCAGTAATCAGTATAGGCAGATATGCGTTTGAAGACTGCAAGTCCTTAACCAGTGTAACTATTCCAGACAGTGTGACAAGTATAGGTGAGTATGCATTTGATAGCTGTGAATCATTAACCAGCGTAATAATTCCAGACAGTGTGACAAGTATAGATTATAGGGCATTTTTTTGCTGCAAAGCCTTAACAAGTGTAACAATTCCTAATAGTGTAACGAATATAGGTGAGGAAGCATTTGAAAAGTGTACAGCTTTAACCAACGTAATTATACCTAACAGTATAACGAGCATAAAAAAGGGGTTATTTTATAAATGCACATCATTAACCAGCATAACTATACCTGATAGCGTGACAAGTATAGGTGATGAGGCATTTTTGGACTGCAATTCTTTAACCGATATAATTATACCTGATAGTGTTACAAATATAGGTAAGGGTACATTTACATCCTGCAAATCTTTAACCAACATAACTATACCCGATAGCGTTACAAGTATAGGTGATGGGGCATTTTTGGACTGCGACTCCTTAACCGATATAATTATACCTGATAGTGTTACAAATATAGGTAATAGTACATTTGCATCCTGCAACTCTTTAATCAGTATAACTATACCTGATAGTGTGACGAGCATAGGTCAAAGTGCATTTGCATCCTGTATATCTTTAACCAGTATAACCATACCTAACAGTGTTACAAGCATAGGTGATATGGCATTTGATGGATGCAAAGTTTTAACCAACATAACGATACCTGATAGTGTTACAAATATAGGCTATAATGTATTTTTCGCAACTCCATGGCTTAATGCAAAGCAAAAAGAAAATCCTCTTGTAATAGTAAACAATATTCTTGTTGACGGTCGTACTTGTAAAGGAAACGTTACAATACCATATGGTGTTACAGCTATATGTGGTACAGCGTTTTATAGCAACTGTTCATTAACCAGAGTAAAAATCCCTGACAGTGTAACGAGTATAGGCCAAAGTGCATTTGCTTACTGTGAAATTTTAACCAGCGTAACTAACTCTGATAATCTTACGATCATAGGCGAAGAAGCATTTGAAGGCAGCAAGAAATTAGCCATCATAAATATTCCAAATAGTGTAACGAGCATAGGTTGTAAGGCATTTAATGAAACCACATGGCTGGAATCAAAACAAAAAAAGAATCCTCTTGTAATAATAAATAATATTCTCATTGATGGTACAACTTGTACTGGAAATATTGAAGTTCCATATGGTGTTACAAGTATAGTTGATTATGCATTTTACGGCTGTAAAACCTTAAAAAGCATAACAATACCTGACAGTGTTATGAGTATTGATAAGTATGTGTTTTATAATTGCACTTATTTAAAAAATGTAACGCTGCCTGACAATATAGCGAGCATAGGCAGTTATGCATTTTATGGCTGCACATCCTTAACTGACATAGTAATAAAAAATCCAAACTGCAAATTTGATGGAATTAACAACCCCATATCAGATACTACAACGATTTACGGCTATGATGGTTCAACTGCTGAGGAATATGCAAATGCATATGGAAGAACATTTATATCTCTTGGCGTACCACCTGAAAATGAAGTTTTGCCAGGCGACCTTAATGGCAACGGAAAAATCGAGATATCAGATGCTACAGATGTTCTGACGATATATGGAAAGACGGCTGTTGGACTTAACACTGATGATTTCACAGAGGCTCAGAAAAAAGCCGCCGATATAAACAATGACGGCAAAGTAGATATAACTGATGCTACATTGATATTAACAATTTATTCAAACAGCGCAGCCGGACTTTGATCTACTGCCAAAAAAGCACGGTTTTTTACAAAATCGTGCTTTTACATATTATGCTCGCAATATTTATTTACATTTTACTGCGGAAATGGAGAAATGGTCATGAAGAGAAAGATATTAACTATTTTAATATGTGGTATTATGGTTTTAGTAATAACAGGATGTGACATTCCTAAAATGAAAACTGTAAACCCAGTTTATGCAGATGCACAAAAGACTATTGCGTTTCTGGTCGATGCAATAGAAAGAAAGGATGCACAGGCGATCAAAGATAAGTTCTCTCCCTATGCAAAAAGCAATATCGACAATCTTGATGAAAAAATTGACCGTTTGATCGAAGAATTCCCGGGATGGAATGATGATTATGAATTAACTGATACGTTTCAACGTTGGTCGAATCATGGTAAGATAACATATATGCTGACTCCGTCTTTTGACTTCGAGGTAGACGGCAAAACATATCGTATGCGCATTATCTATTATACGGAATCAGATGAGGATGAGTCAAAGTTAGGCTATTATTCTATTCAGATAATGGATTTATATGACCGTGACTATACGAGCGGTGTTTATATGCATGGCGTAGATGATGAGCCGGATATTTTGCTATGGGATTATACAAAATATGAAACGGATTAATAGCACGACCTTTGTAGTCACATTGTTACAAGCTGCCACCCATGAATAATCCGTTAACCATAACTCAAATCAATTAAAATTTCAACAGTTTTTGCGACAGTAAAAAATATAAATAGGTAAAAATCACTGTTTTTTCTGCTGGAAAATAAAAACCATTGACAGAGATAAAGCTTTTAGGTATAATGTATTATTATAATAGGCGTTTAGTATATTCACGACTTTTAAGCAAGAGAAAGGATTGATATTATGGAATTTAAAATAGCTTCATTGCTGGCAGTATCAGTGATCGGAACTGCGCTTTTTGTAGGCTGCTCATGTGCAAGATCTGTTAATAATGACACAGATGATATGAATAAGATCGAAATGGAAAGCAATATAACTATGTCATCTGATACAGCGAAATTAACCACTTCCATTTCATCATCCGCACTTAAAGAAGAGACATCTAATGAAACTACCACCAAAACAACAACGAGTACGAGTATAACACAAACCTCTAAATCAATTCCTGTGCAGTATGTAGGCAATCCTAACAGTCGTGTCACAACTGCAAAACAATCTGTTGTGACACAGGTCGTAGTGGTCACTGTTACTCTTCCCACAACAACTGAAACAACAACTACTGAGGCTATAACAACAACGCAAACTACTATTGCAACTTATAATGCACCGGACGGAATGTTTATTCCTGTAAACGATATGATATTCAGAGTAAATGATATTGTTGTAAAGGCAGGCGATATCCAGCCGTCACTGGAAAGCTGTTCACCGCTTTATATATCCGACAGTACTCCTGTACACGGAGGTACATCAGCACGTCTGTTCTGCTTTGATGAATTTAATATTATAACTGAAAGCTTTACAAATGAAGATGGTACAAGCAATGAATTAGTAACTGAGATAGTTCTTAACGGCGATAATGTGCATACTAATAAAGGCATCAAAAAAGGCTCTTTAATAGATGATATGTATGCAGCATACGGCACGGATCAGTGCCTTAATGAAGAGACAAATATATACAGATATAAAACTGATGACAGCTATGTTTTAGAATTTTGCACGGACGGATCATATGTAACCGAGATAAAATATTATATGTCTATAGAATAATGAGGTATATATTATGAAAGGATATATTATTTCAGCGTTTGGTGCTGCGATTTTCATGATGCAGATATTGTCGCTTCCAGTAAGCGCTCTTGAAGAAACAGTTTCACCTGTGGATGGGATAATTTTTAATGATACATCAGGAAAAATTTATATTCATATGCAAAATGACGGAGTGTTATGTGCTGTTATAGAAAAGACAGAGCCTGAGGGTGTTTTTCTTTATTATAATGCAATTGCAGAAAAAGCCGATAATGTATATGCAATGCCGCTTAGCTGCTGTGAATATCTTGTCGAAAGCGGAGAATATGCTTCTTATTATACGGTAGATATATTCTCACCGCTTGATAAGGAGTCTGGATATCAACAAAATATAATAATAAAAGATCCGGGTTTTGAAGAAGTTACAGGCAGCGAATATCATTTTTACATAACGATGAAAGCGGCAGAAAAGGGCAGCTATAATATCAGGTCTTCAAATGAATCGGTAAAAGCAGACGGTACATTTGTATGCAAACAGTACATAGAGCTTGCATATTCAAATGCAGGAGATGTGGACGGAAACGGAAAAATTGATATAGCCGATGCTACTGCTGTTCTTACGATCTATGCAAAACAAGCAGCAGGAATTTCTGTAGATGAGTTTACAAAATCTCAGAAAAATGCCGCTGATATAAACAAAGATGACAAGGTAGATATAGCTGATGCTACAGAAATTCTGAGCATATATTCTAAAAATGCTGCTGGATTATCCTGATATATTGGAGTATTGATATGAAAATTGAGAATAAAACTTTTGATGAAGAAAGGACACTTTATGGAATCCACGATGCAGAAATAACAAACTGCTGTTTTAAAGGTCCTGCTGACGGTGAATCGGCATTTAAGGAAACCGGATGTCTTACTGTAAAAGGATGTCTTTTTGATCTCCGCTATCCATTTTGGCATACGGAAAAAAGTAATATCCACAATTGTGAGATGACTGTAAATTGCCGTGCTGCTCTATGGTACGACAAGGATATAAATATATCAGATTGTGTAATGAACGGAATTAAGGCGCTTAGAGAATGCTGCGGTATTTCTATGAAAAATTGCCGTATAATTTCGCCTGAATTTTCATGGCGATGCAGAAATATGCGTTTTAAGGATTGCATACTTGAATCTGAATATCCATTTTTTGAATGCAGTAAAATGGATATAGTTAATCTCAAAATGAATGGTAAATATTCTTTTCAATATGTTGAGGACACTGTTATAACAAATTCGGAGCTTAATACAAAGGATGCATTCTGGCATAGCAGAAATGTCACTGTAATTGATTCAGTATTAAAAGGAGAATATCTTGGATGGTATTCTGAAAATCTGCATCTTATCCGCTGCCGCATTATCGGAACACAGCCTCTTTGCTACTGTAAAGGACTTGTGCTTGAAGAATGCACAATGGAACATACAGATCTTTCATTTGAAAACAGCGATGTTAATGCGGTTATCATAGGATCGATAGATAGTGTGAAAAATCCTGTCAGCGGAAGTATAACAGCGTCCGGCATTGATGAGATCATTTTTGACAGCGAAAAAGCTGATCCGGAAAATACTAAAATAATACTTACTTCTTAAAGCCTGCTTAAAAGCCTGTTCAGTATCTTTTTATGTTCGAATTGTCGAGCATAATACTGAACAGGCTTTAAGTATACTCGCCGCTATTGCAAATCGTGCAAAGAATGCTGAACAGAAAATTTGTATGTCAAGGAAGAGGATGAAAGCATACTGTCGTATGGTGAGGACGATGACGCAGACAGACAAATTTTATGTCAGCATTACTGTATGATTTGTAATAGCGGCGAGTATATATTGTCATAAACAAAAATATCTCTTAAAATATGTGGATTATTCTTATTAAAACAAGTTCTAAAATGATTTGTATGTTTTTTAAAAAAAAGCTTGATTCTTAAGTAAAAATGTAGTATAATAAAAGATGTGTTAATGCACAGTATGTCCTACTATGAAAGGAGTATAAAAATGATTTATTCAAACGAAGTCAATGAAATGTGCTGCGTAAGACAAGGCGTAAACCATGGTGCAGCTCCGATTCCGGAGGAAGCAAAGTGGATAAAGGCTAAAGAAATCAGCGATATTTCCGGTTTTACACACGGTGTAGGCTGGTGCGCACCGCAGCAGGGTACTTGTAAGCTGTCTCTTAATGTAAAAGAGGGCATCATTCAGGAATGTCTTGTTGAAACTATCGGATGTTCCGGTATGACACATTCCGCAGCTATGGCATCTGAAATTCTTCCGGGCAGAACTATTCTTGAAGCTCTGAATACAGATCTGGTATGTGACGCAATCAATACTGCTATGAGAGAGCTGTTCCTCCAGATCGTATATGGCCGTTCACAGAGCGCATTCTCAGAAGACGGTTTAGCAATCGGTGCAGGTCTTGAAGATCTTGGTAAGGGCAATCGTTCTCAGGTAGGTACAATGTATGGTACTCTTGCAAAGGGTCCTCGCTACCTCGAAATGACTGATGGTTATGTAACAGCTCTGGCTCTGAATGAAGATGATGAGATCATAGGCTATAAGTTTGTAAACTTCGGCAAGATGATGGACTTCATCAAGGCTGGCGACGATGCAAATACTGCATTCGAAAAGGCACAGGGTCAGTATGGACGTGTTGCTGATGCTGTGAAGTTTATTGACCCGAGAAAAGAATAAGGGAATCGAAGGAGGTATAATCTAATGGCATTGTTTGAGTCTTATGAGAGAAGAGAAAAGCAGATAATGGCTGTTCTGAAAGAATACGGAATCGGCTCTATCGAAGAAGCTGCTGAAATTACAAAGGCAGCAGGTCTTGACGTATATTCAATGGTTGAAGGTATTCAGCCGATTTGCTTTGAGAATGCTAAGTGGGCTTACACAGTAGGCGCTGCTATCGCTATCAAGAAGGGCTGCCGCAGAGCTGCTGATGCTGCTGCTGCTATCGGTGAAGGTCTTCAGGCTTTCTGTATTCCGGGTTCTGTAGCAGATCAGCGTAAGGTTGGTCTGGGTCATGGTAATCTGGGTAAGATGCTGCTGGAAGAAGAGACAAAGTGCTTTGCATTCCTGGCAGGTCACGAATCTTTTGCTGCTGCTGAAGGCGCTATCGGTATAGCTGAAAAGGCTAATAAGGTTCGAAAAGAACCTCTGAGAGTTATTCTGAACGGTCTTGGTAAGGATGCAGCTCAAATCATCGCAAGAATCAACGGCTTTACATATGTTGAAACTGAGATGGATTATTATACTGGTGAAGTTAAGGAAGTGTTCCGTAAGGCATATTCCGATGGACTTCGTGCAAAGGTTAACTGCTATGGTGCAAATGACGTTACAGAAGGCGTAGCTATTATGTGGAAGGAAGGCGTAGATGTATCTATTACAGGTAACTCTACTAACCCGACAAGATTCCAGCACCCTGTTGCAGGCACTTATAAGAAAGAGTGTATTGATAAGGGTAAGAAGTATTTCTCAGTTGCATCCGGCGGCGGTACAGGACGTACACTGCATCCAGATAATATGGCTGCTGGTCCTGCTTCTTATGGTATGACTGATACACTTGGCCGTATGCATTCAGATGCACAGTTTGCAGGTTCATCATCCGTTCCGGCTCACGTTGAAATGATGGGTCTTATAGGTATGGGTAACAACCCAATGGTTGGTGCTACTGTCGCTGTTGCCGTTTCTGTTGAAGAAGCTGCTAATGCTGGTAAGTTCTAAGAATATTTTTTGAAAATGCGATAAATTCCCAAAAATTATATTGTTATGCCCCACTGCGTTTGCGGTGGGGCAATTTCAAAGCTCTGCTTTCAATAAGCAGACGACTTACAGCAGTAAGGCGTGGAAGACTGCCACTTTTGTATAATGCGGAATATTTGTCGGCATTTATGCAAAAGCGCTATAAAAGGTTAAACAACAAAAGAGCGGCTTGTATAAAACAGCCGCTCTTTTGTTTAAGGAATAATAAGAGAAAATTAAGAAATTGGAAACTGCAATGAATTATTGAAGTACGGGATCTTCAATTTAAAGTGTATATATGTTTTTTAAACATATCGATCCCTGTATTATAGTAAGCATCGAAAATAATCTTGTCATTTGCTATATTGCATTTAATATTAAATCTTTTTCTGAGTCATCACATAGCTTTTTAATGCTATTTTTAAGTGATTTCCTTTTGTCTGAATATATTATATCACAGAACGAATACAAAGAATACATCAATATCCAGATAAATTCATATAAAAATCAGTTATTATGTTTTTAGTAATATATATTTCTATAACGCTATTGCAGATATTGATCCCATGAAACTGTATTTCCAACCGCTATATTTGCATAGTAGCTAAGAATACTCGTTGCATCGCCAATATTCAGAGTTCCTCCGTTATCCATACTCTGAGATTCTGTATCTATATCGCCAAGGAAAAACGCCAGCGTGTCTTCAAAACCTTCTCCCCCTACAAGCTCGGCATCAAGTCCTGCGGCTTTTTTTGCATAATATTTAAGAACTGCTGTTGCATCCTCAATGTCTACACTACCATCTAAATTTACATCACCCTTTTTGCCGATAAGTACCTTTATCTTATTTTCATTGCCATTGTAAGTTAGTGGAGTATCTCCGCAGTACATAGGTATATCTCCTATAAAATGATTCCCTGTGGCATTTGTCATAATAGCTGCCGGAGATGTACCAGCATTAACAGCACCTGTAACTACTTTTGCACTTTCGGAAGTTCCGTCTGAATATTCAATATCACATATGTAATTAAATCCGGTGCTTGCGCCTGTAATAGTCTTTGTATCATCTGCAAAATAGCAGGAATATACCGGAATAGCACTCTTAGCAGACATATCTGCGCTTGTAACACCTACAGCCACAGCAGCGTTGTAATAACGCATCGGCAGCTGATACGAAGAACCGTTCAGTTCGGCAGAGATTCTAAAGAAGTCTTCTTCAAAGCCGATCTCATAAATACCGCAAGGAGTATCTTTCTTAAAAAAAGCATTTGTCTGAATAACAGGAAAATCGTTTGAATTTCCCAAAAACGATGATTCTGTATTTACAGAGGCTGTCCAACCCAATTTACTATTTATATCAGGTAACTTGTCGCCAATATTTAAAAGTTCAGGCTGATAATAGCTGATAACGCCTGTAGCAGTAGCCACTTCAACATGATCGTGATAAACATCGGCATATTGAAATTTATATATAGCAGATCCGTCCAGCTGTATCTCAAGCGGACAAATTATCTCATGCATTTTTTTATCCTGTGCTACCTCACCATTTTCATTTACATAATATCTGCCATGAAGCTTAAATGCTATATTATCGTTTCCTTGATATGTTATATAATTTCCTGATATAGGATCCATGCAATAATCACGTGTTGAACATATAAAAGTATTGGAGTTATATACATTATCGTAAAGTGTCCCAAAGCAGAACGGTCTGTATGCGGTGGTAAACCCTTTGCCAAGACAGCTGTATGTATTTTCTGTATAGGTTATGCTCGGATCTACAATATTTCGCATATATATATGCGCATCAGGATCAAGCCCTGCCTGTACATTTTTTACTATAAGCCCATCCTTAATTGCGCCTCTTATATAAGCAGATATTTCAACAGGATTTTCTCCTGCGGCGGCTTCCTCAGCAGTTAGTGCATAGCGACTTAGCTGCAAGCTGCCGATATACTCTTCGCCCTTAGGCGCTCCCTCTGCACTTGCTGAAAAAGATACAGCTGACAAAGCAGCCAAAGCAGCGCAGAATGCAGTTATATTAATATGTTTTTTCATGAGTTACTCCTTTATAAAGACGATACCGCACAAGGATTGTGCCGAAGCCTTAAGGCAGTCTTTGTGCAGTGTTGCCTAAAATATTTATATTATTATTATAGCAGATTATATCAAACAAAGCAACGTTTTTCACATACTTTTCATATTTTCCCAGCTAATTGATTGTGCTTATTTTCATATCGACAGGATTTCTTAAAAGCTGCAAAAACAAGCTAAAAGCAGCATTGATTCGCTGTTTCAATTAAGTATAAAATATGCTATGCTAAAGCTATAAGCTGCTAAATGCAGGAAAGGAGTAATGCTTTATGATAACGATAAAAAAACAAAAGCAAAAACCGGAAAACACAATAATATACATGGAAGTATATGGAGTGAACCGTGTAATTTACCGAGTAACGGCAGGTACTGTAAATCGCAGAGGTACTCAAGCGGCAGTTTACGGCGTTTCAGTAGAAGACATACGCACAGGACGCAGAGAGTGTCTTGAAAATTTTTCAGAAGATATTGAAGTCACTCTTAAATTTGCAAATTCTCTTGTACATAAAAGAATTCCTCCGGACGGACTTTATAATGAAGCTTTGAGACATTTGAGATTCAGTCCGGAGAGCATACTGCCTATATAAACAGACTCTGAAAACAAAAACCACGCAATCGGAAATTTTTCCGAAACTGCGTGGTTTTCTCAGCATACTCTAAAAGAACAGCAAATCTTTCAAAATACTTAGATCGAATATATTTACAGAGCCATTTTTATCTGCATCAGCTGCATTAATATCAGTAATATCTCCTACTCCTACAACCCACTTTTGAAGCATTATCAAATCAGCAACACTAAACTGTTCATCGACATTCACATCACCTATTATTTCAGGCTTTATGCCCTTAGAATCAGGAACTATCCAGCAGCCGTCATCAACAATAAGACAGAGCATCTTTATAGTATCGCCAAAATAAACATCATCGCCATAATTAACAACTAAATCACGAAGTTCACTATGCCACTCATCGTTGTCACTGCATCCGGCTGAAACAAGAAATGGCGCTGAAAAACAAAGATCATCGTAATTCTCAATGGGAGTACCATCCGGTTTATAACCAGCAACGATATTCCACGGATCGCCGCCTGTAGATTTTATAATAAATGAATTGATGGTATTTGCAAAGTTTTTTGCATCCTCATTGCCGTTTATTAGGTAATCCATGCTTATTCTCCACGGTGTACGGCAACTGTTATAATAATAGAAACCATCATATTCACTTTCCAGATAATTTGCAGGAGCGGGAATAAATTTTTCTGAAGCACTGTCCTTTACGATAAAATCCGGAAGAATACCGGTTTGGTATTCAGCTGTTATGCTGTTTATAATATCATACGTACTATTATATACATTCATCCAACGGTTATCGCCTGTGGCTTTTGCAAAAACCGGCATATACTGCACTATAAAATCAGACGCTCTTGTTGCTGAATAATACTGATCTCCAGGCTCAGACCAATATGCCCAGTCGCCAAGCTGCAATATCCAATCTTCCTTATTTACTTCATAGGTCATTATATCATTTATGACATCAATTGCCGCCTGCCTGTAATTTATTTCACCTTCGCTGCCCCATATACTGTCTGCCATAAGCAATGCATAAGCAATATCCATATCGCCGTCTGTTGCTGAATCTGAATCAGGTGATGATTCTACTATCGCAGATCCTGTATCGCTCTGCTGCCATGACATAAGGTTAGGTCCTATACTGCTAAGGTGCGCTCTGTAGAAGCGATACATTCCATCAAACAGAGCCTTTGCTTCACTGTCATAGCCTGCCATGCTTGCTGCAATAAGCATACCATAACCATGAGCTTCTGAAACCGTTACCTCGACTGTATCCTTAGCCTGTTCATATGTTTTTTCTCCGTAAAATACATAATACTGTTCTTCATCTGTTACATATGGATTTTTGACAACATACTTATTTTTCCAATAATTATAGAAACTTGTCGTTTCTTCTGTAAGCTCTGAGCCATTATCATCAGCAGCGTTAACTGCCGGACTATAAACAATGCTAAATGGCACCATAACTGCACAGGCGGTTATGCAGACAATAAATTTTTTCAGCAATCTCATAATATTCCTCCTTAAATAATGTAAATAATAATACTTAAAAATTTACATCGACTTAAAAATTCAATTTAATTATAC